>JASKZX010000018.1 GCA_030147435.1 Savagea sp.
GTAAGTGACCTTCAGGAACGACGTCTACTGCGTAGTCATCTACTTTAACAACACGTGAACCGAGACCGTTTAACATTGTACCTGCAACGCTACGACGTTCTTGGTCTGTTACGACTTCAACTGTTACGAGGTTTAAGAAACCTTTCGCTTCAGATGCTGATTTATGTTCGTTAATTTTAATACCGACGCGGTCTGCGAGGAATTTCGCGTTAACATCGTTTACGTGATTTCCTAAGTTTTTCGTTAAAAGACCTTTTACAGTATTACGTGTAAGTGGACGAACGTCGACTTCAGCAAGTGCACCCGCATATTGGATGTTGATTTCTTTTAATACACCATCTGCTAAGTTTGATAAAAATGCACCGAGTTTCTCTGTTAATTCGAAGTAAGGTGCTACTTTTGCAAGTAATTCTTTCGGGAATGATGGTAAGTTCACTGGGTTTTGAACTGTACCTTCTTTTGCAAATTGGATGACGTCGTTACTTACGTCGATCGCTACACTTTCTTGTGCTTCTACTGTACTTGCACCTAAGTGAGGTGTTGCAATGACTTGTGGAAGTGTTAATAATTTATGGTCGACAAATGGCTCTTCTTCGAATACGTCGAGAGCAGCTCCTGCAACTTTACCGCTTTGAATTGCATCGTAAAGCGCATCTTCATCGATAATTCCACCACGCGCACAGTTTACGACACGAACACCGTCTTTCATCTGTTCAAATGCATCAGCATTTAATAAATGACGTGTTGAGTCAAGGAGTGGCGTATGAATTGTAATGAAGTCAGCTGCTTGAATGACTTCTTCAAAAGTGCCTGCTTGAATGCCCATTTTTTTCGCATTTTCTTCTGTTAAAAATGGGTCGTAAGCGATCACGTTCATACGTTGGCCTTTCGCACGGTGAGCAACTTCAGCACCGATACGACCGAGTCCGATAACACCGAGTGTTTTGTTTTTCACTTCAACACCGATATATGTTTTACGATCCCAAACTTTATTTTTTAATGCGTGGAATGCTTGTGGAATATTACGAGCGAGTGATAAAAGCATCGCCATTGAATGTTCTGCTGCTGAGTTTGTGTTACCAGAAGGAGCGTTTACGACGATAATTCCGTTTTCTGTCGCAGCGTCTAAATCGATATTGTCGACACCGACACCAGCACGTCCGATAATTTTAAGTTCTGGTGATTGTTCGATCATCTCACGTGTGACAGTCGTTTGGCTACGAACGAGTAATGCGTTCGCATCTTTTAATTCTTCTAGTAATTGTTCTTCTGTCATTTCTGTTGCAAATACAATCTCAATATCAATTTCTTTTTCTTCTCGAAGTGGGTAAATTCCTTCTTCACTTAATGGGTCACTAATGACAACTTTGAAAGCCATAGTTCAATCTCTCCTTTAAATTTGTGTAAAATCGATTGGTGTTAGAGGATGATTTTTTAATATAGATGAAAAAAGCTCTTCACCACCCTCACCAATCTGTAGACATTCCTATCTTGCAGTGTAAGGGGCGAAAAGCTTGATTTACGCGGTACCACCCTTAATTGTTTTCGTGTTTCGAAAACCTTCATTTGTGTGCGTAACGTGCACAGTCCGGAAACACCTACTATTTTCAGTGAATCGACTCTGAAGTGCCAACTTTTCAAGACTTACGCTAAATTTCACCAACCTTTAGCTCTCTGTGGAAAATCTTTTGGAAAGTATTGTCTTCGTCAACATCTTTACTCGATAATTCTCGTTAATTAAAGAATAACATGTTCTATAAAAAAGTCAATAGAATTATTCGGATTTCATAGAAATGAAACAATTCTATAGATACAAATTAAAAAATAAGCACCTTAAAACTGAACGATTAAAGAAAAACAAAAGTAATCGTTCGTGTTTTGTATAAAAATAAAAAAAGTTCTTCATCCTTATCTACATATTGATATGTAGGGACGAAAAACATTCCGCGGTTCCACCCTGATTCGTTTTCTTCGTTCGAAAACCTTCATTTCACACGAGTAACGGTGTGTGTGCCGAATGGACATACTTAAATTTCTGTTCATTAGACTCCGAGAGGCCATCGAAGACGTGTTTTCTTCTCACCAAGCGAAAACTCTCTGTTATTGCTTCTTTCTCTCTTCACTGTCTTAAAGTATATGAAAATTTGTTCCATAGCATAACAAGTTGTTCATCGTTTGTCAAGAGGAGCTTTTCTCTTACGGGAAATGTGCTATGATAAGAAAAAGTTGAAAAGGAGGAATTGAGATGAAAGTATTTGAAACATCGGAGCAATTTGAAGCAGCAAAAAATGATGAACGTGCAGTGTATTTATTTACAGCTAGCTGGTGCCCAGATTGTACAGTCATCGAGCCGTTTTTACCGGAGCTTGTAGAAACGTATGATTCAATTAATTTTTATGAAGTGAATCGAGATGATTTCATTGACCAATGTCAATCGCACAATATTTTCGGTATTCCGAGCTTTATCGCTTTTTCTAAAGGAGAAGAAGTCGCTCGTTTCGTAAGTAAAGATCGTAAAACGAAAGAAGAGATTGAAGCATTTTTAGATGAAGTGATAGAAAAGACAAAATAAAAAAGAGGCGCCGAGTAATCGGAACGCCTCTTTTTTATTTGTCGTTTTTATGTGCTTGAATTTCGTTTTTTAAAATTTCAGCACCTTTTGGACTAATATACATTCCATTGGATAATTGGAAGTTATCAGGTGTAATTTCTCCCGTAATGACACAAGCTTCATCAACTTCATATTTTCGTAAAATAATTTTATCTTCTTCAACAAAAATTTCCATCGGTACTCCTTTTGTTAAATGGAGGGCAGTACGTAATTCTTTCGGAATCACGATACGGCCTAAGTGATCGACTTTACGAACAATTCCTAAGCTACGCATAATAGTAATCTCCTTTCGTAAGCTAGTCGCTAACTGATAATTATACTTTTCCCAACTCTGAGAAGATTAAACATTTATGAAAAGGCTTTTGAGCAAGAGAGTATACTTTTTATTCATTAATGTTATAATAGTCTGTAAAATTCAATAGACTTATCAAGAGAAGCAGAGGGAGTGGCCCGTTGAAGCTTCAGCAACCTCTACGAAAGTAGAAAGGTGCTACGTCCACCAAGAGTAATCTTGACAGATAAGAGAACGTAAAAGCCCTCTTTCTGAATAGAAAAGAGGGCTTTTATATTATAAAGGAGAATGGAAAAATGCCAATTACAGTACCTGAAGGACTGCCAGCGCGTAAAAAATTGCTGGAAGAAAAAATATTCGTCATGGATGAATCACGTGCGCATACGCAAGATATTCGTCCGCTACGTATTTTGATTTTTAATTTGATGCCTGAAAAAGAAAAAACGGAGTTACAATTACTCCGTTTATTAGGAAATACACCGTTACAAGTAGTTCCGACCTTTTTAACGACAGCGACTTACGAATCAAAAAATGTATCAAAAACTCATTTAGATACGTTTTATCATACATTTGATGAAGTGAAAGATCAGAAGTTTGACGGAATGATCATTACAGGGGCGCCTATTGAAAAGATGCCATTTGAAGATGTGCAATATTGGGAAGAGTTAACAGAAGTGATGAAATGGTCGGAAACGAACGTGACGTCAACTCTTTACATTTGTTGGGGAGCGCAAGCGGCACTTTATCATTTTTACGATATCGGTAAATATGAATTACCGAATGGAAAATGTACAGGAATTTTTGAGCACCGCGTCAATGTGCCAACTGAAGAACTCGTCCGTGGATTTAACGATTACTTTTTAGCACCGCACTCACGACATACTGGTGTATCACGAGAAAAAATTGCAGCAGACGATCGTTTAACGATTTTAGCAGAATCAGAAGAAGCAGGACCGTTTTTAATTATTTCAAATGACCGTCGTCACGTCATGATGACTGGACATTTAGAATATGATGCAACGACACTTCGTGATGAATATGAACGTGATATGAAACGTGACCCAAATACAGCGACGATGCCGAAAAATTATTTTCCAGACAATGATCCGACGAAAACTCCGTCGAACAGATGGCGTGCGCATACGCATCATTTATTTTCAAACTGGTTAAACTATTACGTTTACCAAGAAACACCGTACGATTGGGT
>JASKZX010000019.1 GCA_030147435.1 Savagea sp.
GTCGGCTTAGGTTTACCGAATGAAGCAGAAGGTGTGATTATTGATCGTTATCCAGCTGAACGATTAACGACATCCTATGGTCAAGGGTCAACGGTAACACCAATTCAAATGATACAAGCGGCGACAGCGATCGCAAATGATGGTAAAATGATGAAGCCATATTTAATTAAATCGATTAAAGACCCAAATACAGGTGAAGTATTAGAGGAAAATAAACCGACTCAAAAAGGAATGCCTATTTCTCCAGAAACTGCACAAGAAGTTCGAGAAGTATTAGCATCTACGGTTACTGCACCACACGGAACAGGACGTCCTTTTGCTTTAAACAGTTATAATGTCGGAGGGAAAACAGGAACGGCTGAAATACCTAAAGGTGATGGGCAATCAGGCTACTTAAGTGGCCGCGGCAAATACCTCTATTCATTTTTAGGGATGGCGCCAATAGAAGACCCAGAGATTATCGCTTTTGTCAGTGTGCAACAACCTGAGTTGCCATGGCAAGAGTACGGAGCAATTCCGGTTGCAAAAATTTTCACGACAGTAATGAATAACAGTTTAAAAACGTTGCAAGTGCAACCGAATGAAACACCAGACATTCAAATTGAAGCGGTAGACAATTATGTCGGTCAAGAAGTAGAAGAAGTAATAGAAGCAGTTCGAGAAGAAGGGAATATTCCAATCATTATTGGAGACGTAGAAGGAAAAGTTCAAGAACAATATCCTTCAGAAGGTTCTGTATTACCTCCAAAATCACAAGTGTTATTGAAGACAGAAGGAGTCATTCATATACCTGATTTTACCGGCTGGTCGAAAAAGATGATGCTTTCTTATCGCTCATTGTCAGGGTTAGATATACGGATTTCAGGAGAGGGATACGTTGTTGCGCAAAGTATATCGAATGGAACACCGATAAATACAGACGAAACGATTATCGTTCAACTCGAGACTCCAGAGATGCAGTATAAAGAAAGTGAACAAAAAAATAATGAAAATGAAGAGGTAGCGGAGGAGTCATAACTTCTCTGCTCCTTTTGTAAGAAAGTAGAGGAATTAGATGTCAAGCTTGAATATAATGATCACAATTTTAGTAACATTAGCAGTTACTATCGGTATCGGATATTTCATTATTCCGACGTTACATAAATTAAAGTTTGGACAAGCGATCCGTGAAGAAGGTCCAAGTTCACACCAAGCAAAAGCAGGAACACCGACTATGGGAGGAGTTATCTTCTTCTTCTCTATTGTTATCATGTCGGTCGTTTTTTCATTGTTGTTTAATGTATGGTCAACGACTGTACTTATTTTATTACTCGTCTTTATCGGGTATGCAGTGATCGGGTTTTTAGATGATATTTTAATTATTATTCGAAAACAAAACTTAGGATTAACTTCTTTACAAAAACTGGTCGGACAAATCGTTGTAGGGGTCGTCGCTTATTTTTTATTGAAAACGACAAACTTCTCAACGGAAGTCTTTTTACCTTTTACATCGTTTTCGATTGATTTAGGTATTTTTTATGTATTGTTTTTAGTTTTTTGGCTCGTAGGATTTTCAAATGCAGTAAATTTAACAGATGGTTTAGATGGTCTCGTTGCAGGAAGTTCGACATTTGCATTTAGTGCATTCGCGATTTTAGCTTTATATGTTGGACAAAATGATGTTGCACTCGTTGCCTTCGTTGCAGTTGGAGCCATGATCGGATTTTTATACTTTAACCGAAAACCTGCAAAAGTATTTATGGGAGATACAGGTTCTTTAGCACTTGGAGGATTACTTGCGATGATTTCAATCGTATTGAACATGGAACTTCTTTTATTGTTTATCGGTTTCATTTATGTCATTGAAACATTGTCAGTGATTATTCAAGTCGCAAGTTTTAAACTAACAGGAAAACGTGTCTTTAAAATGAGTCCGCTTCACCATCATTTTGAGTTGTCAGGATGGTCAGAAAGAAAAGTAGTAGTTGTGTTTTGGATAGTTGCTTTAGTAGCAGCTGTTTTATCGGTATTATTGGAGGTGTCGTAATTGAAGAAGATTGAAAAGTTACGTGATAAAAAAGTACTCGTACTAGGATCAGCAAAAAGTGGAGAAGCAGCTGCTCGTCTTTTACATGCTCATGGAGCACATGTCATTGTGAATGATATGGCAGAAAAAGGTGAAAGAGAAAAAGAGTTAGAAGCATTAGGAATAAAAGTAATATGTGGCGGACACCCTGAAGAAGTAATTGAAGATCATTACGATTTGATCGTTAAAAACCCAGGTATTCCATATACGAATCCTGTATTACAAAAAGCAATGGAAAAAGGAGTGCCGATTTGGACAGAAATTGAGCTCGCTTATTTAGCGACAGAAGCACCAATTATTGCGATTACAGGTTCGAACGGAAAAACGACGACGACAGCATTGTTATATTACATGTTGCATATCGGGAAAAAACAACCGACACTTGCAGGAAATATAGGAACTGTCGCTTCTTCAGTATCCCCTCAATTGACACAAGAAGAATTATTAATTTTAGAGGTTTCTTCTTTTCAATTAATGGGAATTGAAACCTTTAAGCCTCATATTGCGATTTGGACGAATATTTATGATGCACATTTAGACTTTCACGGAAGTCGAGACGCTTATATTGATGCTAAATCGCAAATTACATCTCAACAAACAGAAGATGATTATTTTATTTACAATGCTGATCAACAAGAGCTTGTCGAAGTAGCAAAGCAAACGAAGGCAAAGACGATTCCTTTCACTGTAAAGGGGAAACAAGCAGAAGGTATTTCCGTAGATGAGGCGTATTTATATTGGCAAGGAGAGCCGATCATTACACGTGAGAGTATTCAGTTACCAGGAGAACATAACTTAGAAAATATTGCCGCGGCAACAGCTGCTGCACTTCTTGTGTCATGCGATAAAGAATCGATCCATCACGTGCTCAGTTCCTTTACAGGTGTCAAGCACCGTATGCAGTTCGTCAAAGAGTGGCAAGGCGTTCGTTTTTATAACGATTCAAAAGCTACGAACACTTTAGCAACAAAAAGTGCTCTTTCTTCGTTTGAACAACCGATCCATCTCATTGCAGGTGGGTTAGATCGGGAACATAGCTTTGAATCTTTACGTCCTTACATGAAGAATGTTCAATCTGTCGCTGCAATCGGTGAAACGAAAAAACGATTCGCTTCATTTGCAAAAGAAGAAAATGTGCCGCATGTTGCTGAGGCGACGACGATGCGTGATGCGGTAGAAAAAGTGTTAGCGCATGTGAAGCCAGGTGAGATTGTTTTATTATCTCCTGCTTGTGCGAGTTGGGATGAGTATAAAAGCTTTGAAGAACGTGGCAATCAATTCATAGAAGCTGTGCAACAATTAACAGACTAGGAGAGAGGCAAATGAGCAGGAAAAAAGTAGTCGATATACAAAATCGCATTCCTCATGTGAAAAGGAAACGAAAAAAACGAAAAAAACACCGGCTATACTTACTGCTATTTGCACTGTTTGTCATCGGTTCTTTACTTTTATACTTCAATACAGAATACAGTGATATTGCTCGCTTTGAAGTAAAAGGAGCTCACTTAATTGAACCAGAAAAATACGTATTAGACAGTGGTCTTATGATCGGTGATAGTTTATGGGGATTTCAACCAAAGAAAGTCAAAGAGCGCATTATCGTCGATGAAGTTGTAAAAGATGTCGACGTTTATCGAAGTTTCAATCGAACAGTAACGATTGAGGTCGATGAGTGGGAACCGATAGCGTATATAGAAGAACAAGATGCTTTCTATTTACTTTTGAATAATGGGCATCAGTTAGATACGGTAGAGAAGTTACCGAAGAAAAAGCTGCCTATCTTAACGAACTTTTCAAAAAAAGATGAAAAAGTATTGAAAGTAGTCACTCAACAGTTAGAAGACCTTGACCATTCCGTATCAGAACTTATTTCGGAAATTGTTTATAATAATACAAATAACGAACAAAAAGTGACACTTTATATGGATGATGGTTATGAAGTTCGAGGGTACTTACGAAACTTTGCCACTACATTAAAACATTACCCGGATATGGTTGCTCAGTTACAAGAAGATGAAAAAGGTGTTATCGATATTGAAGTAGAAAAAGGTGCTTTTTTCACTCCGTATAGTCAAATATACGGTGAGGAGGAAAGAATAAATGAAGGAGAAGAACGAGCTATCGAAAGTTTGGAAGAAGTGGAAGACGAATCGGTTTTCGAAGATGAATAAAAAGCACTCGATTTGGTTAGCGATTACTTTTTTAGTCGTCGGTTTCATTTTCGCGTTTTCTTACCGAACATTAGGTGTGAAAGAAAATGCTTATACGTATCAACCACTCGCACTGATGCAAGAAGAACGGTATCGGAGTGAATTGATCGAACAACAAGAAAGAAACCGTGAGTTGCGTGGAGAAGTACAAAAGAAAACAGAACAATTGCATGCAGAAGAGAAGAAACTGTCGCAAGGAGAAACTTCCTTCGAATCATTAGCTGAAAGAGCGCGAACTCTTCGTTTATTGTTAGGGGAAGTGCCTGCAGAAGGTGAAGGACTCCGTATTACATTACATGATTCAAAGTATGATCCAGCTTCTCAAAACCCGAACGACTATATCGTTCATGAAAGCCATGTGTTAAGTGTCGTTAATGAGTTAAAAATAGCTGGAGCTGAAGGG
>JASKZX010000042.1 GCA_030147435.1 Savagea sp.
GTGCTACTAATACATTTTCCATCCACGTTTCACAAGGTGTCCAGCCGAGAACGTCTGTCGTTGAAAATCGACAACGTCCTTTTAAGTATGTTTGGATACGGATATTATTTGCTTTTCCGATTTCATCTAACATCGGTTGCCAATGAGCAGAGTGCGATCCTCCTACGAGGGCAATCGTTGCGTCGTAATTTTCTGTTTCGCCATAATTACAACTCATCGCATCAAGGTCGACATCCATATTAATGCATTGATCTTCGTAAATGTCTGAGCGATCGATGGCTGCGATATCTAATGATGGGATCGGTAGTTCTTGATACGACGGTTCTCGGTCAAGAAGGACGACGCTTGCTCCTGGATGTTCATCTGAAATATTTAATGCATCAAGCGATAACTCTTTCTCTTTGAAAAAGGTAAGGCTGACGACTAAAATGACACTCAATGTTGCAATGATTGTCGCTGAGACAGAGCGTTTGAATGACAGTTGGCGCAGCGGTCTTTCGATACCGTAAATCGTAATATAAGAAAGAAGTGCTGCAAGAAGTAATATCAACAGTCCGCCTAAAAATGTCGCTTCTGTTCGTTCAGTAAGTGCGTAATAAAAAATAAGTAACGGCCAATGCCATAAGTAAAACGCATATGAGATTTGACCGAAGGATACGAGTGGTTTCGAACTTAATAAACGATACGCACTATATTTTCCGCCTTGATTTCCTGCAAATAAAATGAGTACAGCACTAAGTACGGGCCAAAGCGCAGCATACCCCGGAAACACTGTTGACACTTGTAATACGATTCCGACTAATAATAAGCCGATCACTCCGAGCCACCCTGCGAGAAATGCGGGTCGGTGTGATAGTTCAATACGGTGTAAAACAAATGCTAATATTCCACCGACACCGAACTCCCAAATCCGTGTCAATGTATGGTAATACGCCACTGGCTGATCAACAGCTGTGAAATAAATTGAATAACCGAGTGACGCAATCACTACGACAACGATCATCGTGAATACGATCGGTCGGATCGAACGGCGACGGAACCATTTCATGAGTAAGTAACTGATGAAAAATAAAATTAACCAAATAATATAAAATTGAAACTGAATACTTAATGCCCAGTAATGTTGAAAGGGAGATGCTTCATTGTTTTGAGCTAAATAGTCAACCGCATCCCACGCTAAACGCCAGTTTTCAAAATAAAATAAAGAAGCAATGACTTCATCATACAATTGCTCTTTTAAAAAGACTGGTAAAATCAATAAACTAATAATGAATGTAATGAGCGCTACTGTCCATGCAGTAGGAATTAACCGCTTCAATAATTTTAAGATGTATGAAAAAATAAGAATTTTACCATTTCTTCGATACATCGATAAAATCGATGTCGTAATTAAAAAACCGGAGACGACGAAGAAAACGTCAACGCCCCCTGACACACGATTAAACCAAATATGATAAACAGCAACTAATACCGCTGCGAGCGCTCGTAATCCTTCAATTTCTAAACGAAATCGTTTTTTAGATTGTTCATGATGCTCCATTTTTATAACTCCTTTAGTCAATATCATGAAAAAACGACTAACCTCTCCTCTAGTTGAAGATTAGTCGTCTCATTTTATAAAAATGTCGTTAATTGCTCTGCTTCTAAACGAGGAGTTTTTGTCGGTTTTTCGGCCGCTTTGCCAATTGCAATTAATACCGCTGGGAACTCATGAGGTTTCAACTCATAAACTTCATGAAACTTCTTCTTATCAAAGCCTCCCATAGGAACTGTATCTAGTCCTCGTTCTTTTGCAAGAAGCATAATTTGCATCGAAACGAGTCCCGTATCGAATGTAGCAATCTTTTCAAGCGTTTCTTCAGAAGCTGAAGAATAATACTCGACAATACCTTCTACTCGTCGCTCTTTTTGTTCTTCCGTTAACTGCCCACTTTCAACGAGCGCATCATAAATCGTGCTCGCTTGCTCATACATTTTTCGATTGCCGATGACCGCAATAACCGCACTTGATTTCTCAACATGCTCTTGATTCATCGCAATCGGGCGTAATGCTCGACGGGCTTCTTCTGTTTGAAATACGAGAAAGCGCCACGGTTGCAAGTTATGACTAGATGGAGCCGTTATGGCGTCATTTAATAATGAAAGTAACTCTTCTTCTGTCAACGTAGCTGTTGGATCATATGTACGAATCGACTGACGTTGCTGTGCAATCTCTTTTACTGATGCCATGTAAACACTCCTTTATTTTGGCAAAATAAAAAGTACTGTCACTATTATAACGTGACAGTACTCTTTTTTTCAATTATTCATTTCCTTGTGAAAAGATATCGATCCACTTTACAGTTTTCTCAACATATGCTTGAAGCTGCTCACGTGTTGCTTCGTCATGAACTACTTGTTTCTCATGGTCGATTTTTTCGTGAACTGTTGGAATTTGTACTTTTTCAAATGGTACGATATGCGTTTGCATCATTCCGAGTACATTACGTAATTCGATTTGTGCGTAAGCTGTTCCTGTCATTCCAGGTGTTGCTCCCATAACGCCGACAACTTTATGCATAATCGGGCTTGCACCATATGGACGTGACGCCCAATCAAGCGCATTTTTTAATACACCTGGCATACCGCCATTATATTCAGGAGTTAAAATAATTAACCCATCTACTTTTTCAATTTGTTGTTTAAACGTTGCTACTTCTTGTGGGTCTCCATTCGCTTCAACATCTTCGTTGAAAAATGGTAAATCTTTAATTTCAATCATTTCAAATTGAACATTTACATCTAAATCTTTCATCGTATTAGCAATGACACGGTTAAATGAACCTTCACGGATACTTCCTACAATTAAACCTAATGTTTTCATTAAAATTTCCTCCTAAAATGTATGTAACTTCTTCACAATGTACATAATATCACGAATTCAAGATAATTTCAAAAAGACTGCTTTCATACGAAAAAAGAAGTGCCTGAACTTCTCAAGCACTCCTTCTTTCAATTATTTAATATCGATTCGTTTTTTCTCATCTGTACCGAGTTCTTTTTTCGGTAGCTCAATCGTGAGAACACCATCTTTTAACGAAGCTTCTACTGCGTCTTCATCGATTTCATTTACATAAAAACGACGTGTGAAACTTCCATAGTGACGTTCTGAACGAATGATGCGATCGCCTTCTTTTTCTTCTTCTGCATCATGACGTTCCGCACGAATCGTTAAATAGTTATTTTCTAGATCAACTGTAATGTCTTCTTTTTTAAATCCTGGTAAATCCGCTTGGACGATGTACGCATCTTTCGTTTCTTTCACATCTGCTCGGAACGACTGTATTTGTCGACTCAAGCTCGGTGTGAAATCTTCATCAAACATTTCTTGGAAACTTTGTGCCATTCGCTCAAATAAGTCCATCTCGCGCTGGCGTCGATTTGGTCTTAATTCAAACATCTTCACATTCCTCCTTGAAATTTTGAAACTAACAAATGATTGACAACGTCCTAATGACTAGGACTATAATCTATTTAACCACTTATTAATAAAATAAACATCTTTTATGCTTTTGTCATTTTTTTGTCACAATTAGGAGGTTTTCAATGAAAACGAAAATACTTGCTGCGACATTTGTCATTTTATCAATCATCGCTTTCATTTTATACTACACACTCCCGCACTCTTTAGCGAGTAATGGGCGCATTATTGTCATCGATGCTGGCCACGGTGGAAAAGACCCCGGAACGACAAGTGTGACAGGCACTTATGAAAAAGAAATCGTCTTAGATCTTGCCTTTTACGTACAAGAGGCTTTAGAAAAACGAGGATTCACTGTAACAATGACGAGAACAGACGACTCTTTTATCACTTTAGATGAACGAGTCACTATTGCTTCGCAAACGAATGCGGACTTATTTGTCAGTTTACATGCTAATGCGTTAACGACCGATCCAACTTTTCGAGGAATCCAAGTACTTTATTATCCTGATGAAGAAGGAAGTAACGCTGCAATTAGTGAAGCGTTTGCCCATTCATTATCTAATTCTTTACAAACACCAAACCGCGGAGCAATTCCTCGAAAAGACTTAGCTGTTTTACGCGATACGACGATGACGTCACTGTTAATTGAAGCAGGGTTTTTAACGAATAAAGAAGAAGCAGTACTTCTTGAATCGCACAGTTACCAGAAAAAAATGGCACACTTCATCGCCGATGCCATTGAACAATCATTTAATGAATCATAGATAACTTTACGCATATTTTTTTCGTGTCTGTTCAATCGTTTGAACAAACTTTTTTAATGCAGGAGTAATATAGTCGTCTTTTCTATAAATGAAAATCGTCGAAATTTGACTATATTGCTCCGGCAATTCATAAGCAAATACTTTTCCTTTATCGATATACTCTTTTACCGCCGCATGTGGTAAATACGCAATTCCTAAACCAGAGATCACCGAGATCATCGTCGTCTCTAACGTCCCTAACTCCATCGCTTTTGCTGGAGTGTAATTTTCATCATGGAAATATTCATTCAATTTCTCTCGATACATACACCCTTCACTGAAACGTAAAATCGGACGTTTCACTACTTCTTCTAAAGTCAATCCTTCTTCATTTGAAATTAAAACGAGCCTTTCATCAAAGACAGGCACTTCTTCTAATTTCGGATCATTCGTCACATGCCCTTTCGTCACGAAAGCCCCGTCTAATTGAAAATCTAACACTTTATCCCGCAACTCGGACGTGACTCCTGTTGACAACGTAATTTCTACTTCATCATGTTCTTTAATATACGTTGATAAAATATGTGGCAAGCCGATAACTGTTTCAACAGAAGCAAGTTCAAGTTTTCCTGTCACATGTTTCGTATCACTAGCGATCATCTTCATCTCTTCTGTCAGCGACAATACTTTTTGAGCGTAAGGTAAAAGGTCTTCCCCTTCATTCGTTAATGTGACCCCACGTTGATGCCGATAAAATAAAGCTACGCCTAACTCTCGTTCTAACTTTTTAATACGAGATGTAACGTTTGACTGTGCGTAATTTAATGTTTCTGCTGCATGACTCATACTCCCCGAACGTGCAACTTCTTGAAAAATTTCAAAGTCTTGAATGTTCATTTCTCTCGCTCCTATCTCTTTTAGTGATACTAACTATCTTTAACAATCATTTTACATGATACTCAATTCATAGTTAAATGATAAGTACAAAGAGAAAACACATTAGGGGTGTTATTTATATGAAAAACAACATTTTGATTGGAGCGTTTCTTGCATTGCTTGCTAGTGCCTCATGGGGAGCAATGTTTCCAGTAGCAGATGCAGCGTTCCATTATATCGATCCGTTTTATTTCACAATTTTGCGATACGTTCCTGTAGCGATTATGTTAATGGTTATTTTATATTTCAAAGAAGGTAAAGAAGCTTTCAGAACAGAGGGTAAATTTTTACACTTATGGTTTTACGGGACGATGGGGTTTACTGTTTATAACTTACTCATTTTCTACGGACAAAACTTATTAGGGGATGCAGGAGTATTACTCGCTTCTGTTATGGAAGCACTCGCACCGATCATTACGGTCCTTATTTTATGGTTCGTTTTCCGCAATCGACCACATGCCTTTACTATTTTCACAATTATCGGGGCATTTATCGGAGTATTGTTCGTCGTCACAAACGGGAACTTCGCATCACTTTTCGGAGCAGGTCGACTCGTTCCGTTATTCATTTTATTTTTCGCAGCCATGGGATGGGCGTTTTATACGATGGGAGGAAGCGAGTTTCCAA
>JASKZX010000064.1 GCA_030147435.1 Savagea sp.
GTTAAATTCCAATCGACAGCAAGTGCTGCTATAACGAACGATAAAATTCCGACATCCATCGCATCAAACATCCAAGCGGTGCCGGAAATACCGAGTAATTTCCCTTTCGATAACGGTTGTTGTTTCGTACTCAATAAACCCATCTCCTACTGTCTTTCTAATTGTCTTGACAGGTATCAATATACGCTCTTTTTTATGAAACGTCTAGTCATAGAAAAAAGCTAGCAACTTTTATATCGCTAGCTTTTACTCTTTATTTCTATCATTCATAATAATTATGCTAAAATCCCTCCGGGTAATGAAATGAGTGTTTCATCTCCCACTTTGGCAATCCATCCTTCAGTTTCTGCACTCATCGGATATGCTTCTACTTTATAATCTCCTACGATAAACCATAATCGCAATGTATCTGTTTCCGCACGAATCGCATCAATCGTTTCATGTAAAAATGCATCATTTAAACGTTCCATCGCCCGACGACTATTGCTTTCGATATCTGATGAACCGAACACAATTTGCCCACGACGGACAACTCGCCAAGGACATTGTAAACGGATTGAACCTTCTCCTACATTAAAAATAAAATGTCCGGTCCATTCCATCGACTGAATCTCTTTTCCGACAAGAGATTGCAAACAAGCGGCACTTTCTCGTGTCCAAGCTCGTTTCGCTAAATTTTGCAGCTTATCTAAACGATGTTCAATCTCCTCTGCTTCGACTTCTTCCAAAATGTCACGAAACACTTTTTCAACTTCTGTAAATCCACAGTCTGTCGATAATGTAATGATTTGTTGTAACACGTCCATCGACGGGCTGTGTAATAACTCTGCATGCAATGTTTGCACTTCCGCACGCATCGCTTCTTCCTCTTCAGGAAAGCGTAAGCCTTCTTCACGCAATGCGCGATCGAATGCTTCTTGTACTTCTTCAGAATTTAACGGTTGGATTAAATCTAAACATGCGAGCTGGACGATTTCTTCCCCTTCGCTTCCTCGCTCCATTTCAGCAATTGCCCAATCTACATAATCTTGCGGTGTACTTTTTCCTGTATACTCTAAAAATGCTAGCCTTTTTAATTTCATCCTTCTCACCTCAAAAAAAGCGCTTAGGAAAACGACTTCCTAAACGCTTCAATATTACTCTAAACCTTCTGCAACTTCATCGACCATAATGTTCATCGATTCTAATCCACCACTTGCAAGATACCAAACTTCTCCGTCTAAGTAAATCATTTTATCGTTTTTAAACGCGTTTGTTTTCTTCACTAAATCGTTTTCGATCGAATCTTTCACACTTGCTCCATTACCGATCGCTGCGTCACGGTCGATAATGTATAAAACGTCTGGGTTTGTTTCTAAAATATATTCATACGTAATACTTTGGCCGTGACGTGAGCTTTCAATTTTATCGTCTGCTGGCGTCACGCCTAATACGTCATGAACGAGACCGAAACGTGAAGCAGGTCCGTATGCACTTACTTTACCTTCTGTTCCGAGAACGATTAAACCTTTATCATCTGACGCTTCTGCTTTTTCTTTCACAGAGGCAATTTTTTCTTCTACTTTTGCTAATTCTGCTTTCGCTTCATCTTCTTTACCGAAAATTTCTGCGATTGTATGGACGTTTGACTCAAATGACTCGAGTGTATTTTCATATTCCATATTTAAATAAATCGTCGGTGCAATTTCTTTAAACTGATCGTAGAGCTCTGCTTGACGCGCTGAAATAATGATAAGCTCTGGTTTTGCTGCATGAATCGCTTCAAAATCTGGTTCTTTTAAACTTCCGAGGTTTTGATACTTTTCATCTTTAAACTGTTTTAAGTAAGCAGGTACAGTCGCCTGTGGAAGTCCAACGATATTCTCTTCTAAACCGAGTGCTGCCATCGTATCTAATGAACCGAAGTCAAAGACGACAACATTTTCAGGGTTTTTCTTCACTTCAACTGCTTCATTATCTAACTCATGTGTTACTGAAACAGTTTCTACATTTGTATCTTCTTTGCCTTCATCTGTTGCGTTTTCTCCCTCGTCATTTCCACATGCGACGAGTACAATCGCGAGTACCGCAACTGCGAGTAATGATAAAAACTTTTTCATTCCTAGTCATCCACCTTTTTATGAATTGAAATATACACAGATATTGCAATTGTTCATTCGTTGAATCGGAATATCCATATCGTAAATTTCGCGTAATGCTTCTGAATTAATAATTTCATCTGTCGGACCGTCACGAACGATTCGTCCATCTTTCAATGCGACGATGCGATCGGAATAGACCGATGCAAAGTTAATGTCGTGTAAAACGATCACGACCGTTTTCCCGAGATCGTCGACGAGACGGCGTAAAATTTTCATAATTTGAACGGAGTGCTTCATATCTAAATTATTCAGCGGCTCGTCGAGTAAAATATAATCTGTATCTTGAGCAATGACCATCGCGATAAAAGCACGCTGACGTTGCCCTCCAGATAATTCATCTAAAAATCGATCTTCAATCTCCATTAAATCCATATATTCCATCGCTTGGTCGACATATTTTTCATCTTCTTTCGTCAAACGTCCTCCTGAATGAGGGAAACGTCCGAACGAAACGAGTTGACGAATCGTCAAACGAACGTTCATAAAGTTCGACTGACGTAAAATCGACACCTTTTTTGCAAAATCATTTGACTTCATATCTTTTGCATTTTCATTTTCAACAATGACTTCACCTGTATCTGCATCGAGCAGTCGACTTACCATCGAAAGGAGCGTCGACTTACCCGCACCGTTCGGACCGATAAATGATGTAATTTTTTGAGGATGAATATTCACACTCACATCTTCTACGACCGCTTTTTCACCATAATACTTTGAAATATTTTTCACTTGGATCATACGGATCGACTCTCCTTTAATAATAAGTAAATGAAGTAAATTCCACCGATAAAGTTGATGATGACACTTAATGTCGTCGAGAACGTGAATACACGTTCAACGATCCACTGACCACCGACGAGGGCAACAATACTAAGAAGCCCTGCCCCAACAATCAATACCGAGTGTTTATACGTTTTGAAAAACTCATACGATAAGTTTGCGACAATTAAACCGAAAAATGTAATCGGACCAACGAGTGCTGTGGATACAGCAATTAACACAGTGGACAAAATTAACATACGACGTACGAGATGATCGTACGGTACTCCTAAATTAATCGCGATATCTCGACCGAGTGACAATACATCGAGTTCATTTAAATATTTCCACCCGATGATGAGCGTAATAATAATCATCCCAAACGCCCACCAGACGAGATCGCCATTGACGTTATTAAAACTTGCAAACATTTTATCTTGAATGCTCATAAACTCATTCGGATCAATCATTACTTGAAGGAATGTCGTCACACTTGAGAAAAATGTACCTAAAATAATTCCGACAAGTAATAAGAAATAAATCGGTCGCTTCCCTGATTGGAATAAAAATCGGTAAAGTAAAAGTGCAAATACAACCATTGCAAGTACCGATAATATGAAATTCCAATGCGGGTTCGCAATCAACATATGCGATGAACCGAGAAAGAATACGAGTACGGTTTGTAAAAGTAAGTACAATGAATCGAGCCCCATAATGCTCGGTGTTAAAATACGGTTATGCGTAATCGTTTGGAAAATCACTGTCGAATAAGCAATTGCAATCCCTGTCAATGCCATAGCAGCGACTTTAATTGCTCGACGCGGTAACGCATAATCAAAACTACCATTTAACCCTTGAAACATATAACCAACACTCACTGCAATCGATAGACCAACTAATATGAATAACTTCGTTGAATTACGCATATGCTTTCCCCCTAAATAACAAGTAGAGGAAAATACCGCTTCCAATAACTCCGACCATTAAACTGATCGAAATTTCATACGGATAAATAATAACGCGGCCTACGATATCACAAGCGAGTAAGAAAGCTGCTCCAAGTAGTGCCGTATGTGGTAAGGTCTTTCCTAAATGATCTCCGTGGAAAATCGAGACGATGTTTGGAATAATTAATCCTAAAAATGGAATCATCCCGACCGTTAATACGACCGTTGTCGTAATAAGTGCCACGAGTACTAAACCGATATTGACGACTTGCTTGTAAGCGATCCCTAAGTTTTTTGCAAACTCTTCGCCCATCCCTGCAACCGTAAATCGGTTTGCAAATAAATAAGCGACTACAATGACTGGGATACTGACAAATAACAATTCATAGCGCCCTTGCATGATCATCGAAAAGTCACCTTGTAGCCAAGTCGAAATGTTTTGAATGACGTTCGCCTTGTAAGCAAAAAAGGTCGTAATCGATGATAAAATACTTCCGAACATTAACCCGACGAGCGGGATAAAGATCGCATCTTTAAACTTAATACGACTCAAAATTTGCATGAATAAAAATGTTCCTGCGAGTGCGAACACGAAGGCAACCGCCATCTTTTGAAACGTCGTCGCTCCTGCAAAAAGAAGCATCGACACTAAAATTCCGAGACGTGTTGCATCAAGCGTTCCGGCAGTCGTCGGTGAAACGAACTTGTTTCGACTCAACTGCTGCATAATGAGACCGGCAATACTCATCCCAGCTCCAGCTAAAACGATAGCGAGGAGACGCGGTACCCGACTCATTAAAAAGATTTCCATCTCTTCAGATTGCATATTCAATAAGTCTTTCGGTGAAATACTGCTGACACCGACAAAGAGCGAAAGTACTGATAAAAGAATGACGATAATAAATAGATAACGTTTCTTCACTTTGTATTCTCCGATATCGAGTATTACATCTCCACTTGATAAAACTATTGATAACGATTATCAACCGGATGCAACTACAATTATATCAGTTCAATAGTTCAAGTCAACTTTTAACTGAAAATCATTATCATTTGCAAGAAAAAAGTGAGAAAACTCCTAAAATGTTGAGTTCGTCCAACATTTTTCCCTCTTTCCCTATTCCTTCATTCTCATTACTCACATTTTCGCCATAAAAAAACGAACAGATGTTGAATCTGTTCGTTCTCACTTATTCTTCTTCTTGTTCTGTTTCTTCTTCTGTCTCTTCTTTTTCAGCTTCTTTTGCTGCTTCTTCTTTTACTTCATCCGGTACGACAATTTCATCGATTGCATTAAACTCGCTCAATTGCCCTTCTGTATGTTGTGTGATATGCATTTTCGGTGCATCACTTGAAACGAGTTCGACTTTCATATCTAAATTGTAATGCGTCATTTGAAGTGTCTCTTGATCGACGAAAATTTCTACACGAACGTACTCAGGTTCGATAATATCTTTTAAATTCGTCTCTTCTGGATCCACTTGCCCTTGCAAGTTCGCAACGATAATTTGATCCATCACTTCACGCTCATCTTTTTTATCCCCGTTCATCACGAGAGAAAATAAATACGTGCCATCTTCTTCTTCTGTAAAGTTAAAGCGCTCTAAAAACTGCTCAAAGAATGATAAATCAATCGATGTATTCACATTCCCTTTACTTAATAACTCGAGCGTCTCTGGTGGTAAATTGTTATGTTCCCACGCTGTTTCATTGTTACGCACGTAAGCGCCGTCTTCAGTAATGTAACTTTCTTCTTTCACTGCTTCATCTTCACCGAGACCACTATCAATTTCAAACACCATATGCATCCCGAAAGGTTGACGTACTAATGACACTTCAGAACCTGTACGCATTTGCATATCTTCTCGTGCTCCTTCTTCTTTAATGAGCTGATCGATGAAAATATTCGTGTGTACACTTTCGAGTTTCTCTGTATTTTCCATTACTTTGTGGTAAACTTCGCCTTTTTCGCCGAGGTCTACTTCTTTGTTACAAGCGGCAAGGCTAATCGTTAATACTACTGCCGCTACTACTAATATCCACTTTTTCATAGTCACCGTTCCTTTACTTATAAGTACTGTTATCGTAACGTGTCTTCTTTCATTTGACGAGCATTATACTCACTCATTTTCATTGTAACAAATTATCATTCTTTTCGTTTAACGATTCATTCAAAAGGGAAGAGATTTATATCCCACCCCTTTCACCTTTCTTTCAGGTGAAACAAAAGCGAGATGCCTCGAGCATCTCGCTTTTTTCATTAAATCACATATTGTGCATATTTATCGCGCATTTGAATAGGGAGTTCAACGAGCATCTTCGTTCCGTCTTCTTCATATTCTGTCGATAAAACACTCGCTTCTTCATTAAATAAAGAAACGACACTTCCTTGATCGTACGGAATGAGAAACTCAGCACGTACGTAATCTTTGAAAATATGTTCGTACACTGCTTCTACAAGTAAATCAAGACCTTCTCCATTTTTCGCAGAAATCCATAAACGATCATCTTGTCGTAAAGGATATGGCATCTCTGTACGGTCTGCTTTGTTATAAATATAAAGCGTTGGAATGTCTGTCACACCGACTTCTTTCAACGTTTCATTCGTCACTTCCATCATGTAGCGATACTCTGGGTGAGAAACGTCGACAACGTGAAGCAGTAAGTCTGCATGACGCGCCTCTTCTAATGTCGAACGGAACGCTTTTACTAAATGGTGAGGAAGTTTCGATACGAAACCGACCGTATCTGTTAAAATAAACTCTTTATTATCTTCAAGTTCTACTCGACGAACAGACGTATCGAGCGTGGCGAATAACATATTTTTCTCAAATACTTCTTTCGCTTCTTCCTCATAAAATGCACGGAGTAATCCGTTCATCACAGTCGACTTTCCAGCGTTTGTATACCCAACGAGTGAAACGACAGGTAAACCACTGCGTAAACGACGTTTCCTCTGTGTGGAGCGAATGTCTTCTGCATGACGGAGTTCGCGGCGCAGTTTTGCAATCTGATCTTCAATTTGACGGCGATCAAGCTCAAGCTTCGTCTCCCCTGCTCCTTTGTTTTTAAAACCGCCTCCTGTTCCTCCCCCTTGACGACTGAGCGAGTCTCGTAAACCGACGAGGCGTGGAAGCATGTACTGTAATTGCGCTAAATCGACTTGCATCCGCGCTTCATGAGTGCGTGCACGACGAGCGAAAATATCTAAAATTAACATCGTTCGATCGACGATTTTACAATCGAGTTCATACTCTAAATTTCGAATTTGCGTTGGTGATAACTCATCATTTAAGATGACGAGGTTCGCATCAAAAAAATTGTACGCACTTTTGATCTCACTTACTTTTCCTTTCCCGACATACGTCGACGGGTGGGCGTGTTCTAACTTTTGCGTCACCTCACCGACGACTTCTACTCCTAATGCCTCTGCTAACAATTGAAGCTCTTCCATCTCATAAGCAAACTGCGGATGACTTGCTTCTTCTACTCCTACTAAAATCGCGCGTTCTTTCAATGTACTCATCCAAAACGCCTCCTTCTCTACTATTATTATACCACACGTCTCTTATTTCACTCTTTTCAAGCAATAAAAAAGGCATACTTCAAAAAGTATGCCTTCTCCTTATGATACGTCTTCTTTTTCCGCTACATGCATTTGTGTCACTTGTCCACGTCCATCTTTAAAGACGAGATGTTCGCGCGTAAGTTTCGTCGGTGAATCAACACCTGCTGCTGCTGCGATACGGAATAAACCTTCACGCATCGTTAATACGTAGTTTGTAACACGATATTTTTTCTCATCGACGACGAGTCCTTTTTGAAGACGCTTATCTGTCGTCGCAACGCCTGCCGGACAATCATTCGTATGGCAACGGTGCGCCATAATACAACCGACAGAAATCATAAATGCTCGTGCACTTTGTGCTAAGTCTGCACCGAGTGCCATCGCAACGGCTACCGCATCCGGTGTCGTTAACTTACCTGATGCAATAATTTTCACACGATCGCGTACGCCATATTTACGTAACGCATCGTCTAAAATTGGAAGTGCTGAATAAAGAGGTAATCCTAAACGGTCTGCTAAATCTTGATACGTCGCTCCTGAACCACCTTCTCCTCCATCAAGTGAGATAAAGTCTGGCCCGCGACCTGAATCACGCATAAACTTCGCTAACTCTTCCGCATCTTGTTGACTACCGATAACGATTTTAATACCGACTGGCTTTTCTGCATTGTCGCGAATCATATCGATGAAATCGAATAATGACGGATAGTCGTGGAACTCTTTAAAGCGGTTCGGGCTGTTGATCGTCGTATACGGACGAACGCCACGAATTTCTGCAATTTCTTCTGTTACTTTTTCAGCTTCTACGTGACCTCCACGCATTTTTGAACCTTGTGCAATCTTAATTTCAAACGCTTTAATATTCGGATGAGCGGCTTTTTCTTTCAATGCTTCAACACTGAACTCACCGTCTTCTGTACGGTATCCGTAAAGACCTGAACCGATCTGAGCGATTAAATCTGCACCACCTTCTAAGTGATACGAAGAAACGCCCCCTTCTCCCGTATTCATCCAAGAACCTTTCACTTTCCCAATACCTTTTGACAATGCACGGATCGCATTTTCCCCAAGCGCTCCGTAACTCATTGCCGATTGACCAATAAACCCACGGACGCGGAACGGATATTTACAGTTTGGTCCTAAAACGACCGCATCTTCTTCTGGAAGTAACCATTGATTCGCTTCTACTTCCTCGCGGTGCTCTTTACGTGAGAATAAATTATCCTCATCAATGACATAACGCATCGTCGGAACTGTTTTTGAGTTATCAACACGCATTTCTTCATTGTTTTTCGTAAACATTGCGTTTCGTAAATAATACCCTGGTAACGTAAAATCTTTTTTCGAACCGAAGCCGATCACATTACTTAAATACTTCGCTGGCATGACGATGTGTAAATATTGTTGGCGGCTAAATGGCTCGTTTTCGTTATCGCCATCGAATAAATATTGACGGAGCTCTGGCCCTGTATGCTCGAGCATGTAACGCATACGTCCAAGCACAGGGAAGTTACGCATAATGGCGTGTTGATTTTGACGGCGGTCATATACGTATAAGTAAATGAACGTCGCTCCAGGAATAATGATTAAAATTAAAATTAAAATCATTGCCCAAACTGAAAGTCCTTGTAACCAAGTCAATGTGTGCACCCTCTTTTCCAATATTTCCTGCTAGTTTGTCTAATAGTTGTCAAATGTACCCGTTTTCATGTATTGTGGACGTGTAAAAGACAAACGATAGTAGGAGGTTTTCTCATGATTGATTTATTAATGTCTCATACGAGCGTACGTAAATATAAAGACGTACCTATTCCGAAAGAAACAGTGGAAGAACTCGTAAAAGCTGGACAACATGCAGCAAGTTCGCACTTCGTTCAGTCCTATTCTATTATTTATGTCACGGACGAAAAAAAGAAAGAACAACTCGCTGAACTGTCTAAAAATCCACGTCAAATTCTTGGCGCTGGCGCTGTCCTTTTATTCTGTTCAGACTATCGCCGCTTAGAAAAAGCAGCTGCTATGCACGATACGACGATCGATTTCGGTTATGCTGAAAATACACTCGTCGGCGCAATTGATGTCGCGCTATGTGCACAAAACGTAGCAATTGCTGCAGAATCAAAAGGTTATGGCATTTGTTATATCGGTGGTGCTCGAAATGCACCGACTGAAATTAGTGACCTTTTTGACTTGCCAAAAGGCGTCATGCCACTATTTGCCATGACGATCGGTGTGCCAGACCAAGACCATGAAGTGAAGCCTCGACTGCCTATTGATGCGGTACTTCATGAAAATTCATACGATGAAACGCGTTACGACACACTTCTTCCTGAATATGATCAAACGATGGAAGAATACTACAACAAACGTAGCTCAAACCGTAAAATTAGTTCGTGGTCGAAACAGATGGCCGATTTCCTCGGCACGCCACAACGTACATTCATGAAAGATGCGTTAAAGCGTCAAGGATACGACAATAAATAATGTCTTGAAACGCTTTCTCATCACGAGAAGGCGTTTTTTTACTTTTCTGCTTTTTAAAAGGTCTAAAGAGCTAATTATCATAAATAAAAGCATTTGTCCTTCTAAAAAAGACAGACGAAGTTTTCTGACAAATCGATGTTTTCTATCCACCTTCTAAACATCGTTTAATTATTGTCTTATCGCTTTTTACCATATCAATTTTTCTTCCTTCCGTAAAGACAATATTGACATTCCTCTCTTTTTTTCACCAATAGTTCTTTATAACTAAAATCATAAAAAAGAAGGAATGTAAATAAAACTCACATTCCTTCTTTCATCTCTCTCTTTTTTCCTCCGTGATTTCTCTTTACAAGATTGTTCAAGTTCACTTTTCTCTCACTTTCTCATAGTAAAAAATCATTAGAGTGTTTTTTTCTTCATTTTTTATGCCTTCTATTCATAAAAAACGTTTCTGTCCCTCATTACAATTTCATTATCGGTCCACTTTTGAAAAAAATAAGGGATTATCAAAAACTTATAACTTTTTTCTTAATTCATTATCTTCCTTTTAAAATCGTCGCATTTAATATCATATTGAGAAAAGCCATCATGATTGCCATCATAAGTGCAGTACCGAAGCCGTCAATATGAAACGTTTCTCCCATAAAGCGATTCACTAATAATAACATCATCGC
>JASKZX010000076.1 GCA_030147435.1 Savagea sp.
AAATAAATACGAAGCAGACTTTGTTATTTTGAATGGGGAAAATGCGGCAGCAGGTCGAGGGATTACGAAGAAAATTTACGATGACTTTTTACGTGCAGGAGTCGATGTCATTACGATGGGCAACCATACGTGGGACCAGCGTGAAATTTATGACTTTATTGACGATGCGGAATATCTCATTCGTCCAGCGAACTTTTCAGAAGAAGCGCCTGGTCGAGGGATGACGCAAATATCGCGTAATGGACAGACATTAACCGTAATTAATTTACACGGTAGAACATTTCTTCCGCCACATGACGATCCATTTAAAAAAGCAGATGAACTCGTTGATCAAGCATTAGAAGACTCACCGTTTGTTTTTGTAGACTTTCACGCAGAGGCAACGAGTGAGAAGATTGCGATGGGCTTCCATTTAGACGGACGAGCAAGTGTCGTTGTAGGGACACATACGCATGTGCAAACAGCAGATGAACGTATTTTACCAGAAGGAACAGCGTATTTAACAGATGCGGGAATGACAGGTCCATACGATGAAATTTTAGGAATGAAAAAAGAATCTGTCTTGTATCGTTTTAAAACGAATATGCCGACACGTTTTGAAGTGCCGAAAAAAGGAAGAGCGCAATTAAATGGACTTTTCGTTCGTCTCAATGATGAAACGGGACGTGCTGAAGAAGTTGAACGTATTCGCATTAGTGAAGATTCACCGTTTGACTTCCAACGATAAAAAAAGAAAGGGGAGTTTCCGTTGAACGAAGAACAACGCCTCCAAACAAAAAAAGAAGAAAAAGATTATAGTCAATATTTTGATACGATTTATCAGCCACCTTCTATGCGTGATGCAAAAAAACGTGGAAAAGAAGAAGTTCGTTATTTTGATGACTTTGAAATTGATGAACGTTTTAAAGGAATGGGAGAGGGACGAACATTCCATATTCGTACATTCGGTTGTCAAATGAATGAGCACGATACAGAAGTGATGGCAGGTATTTTTATGCAATTAGGGTACCGAGCAGTAACGGATTGGGCCGATGCGGACGTCGTCTTATTGAATACGTGCGCGATTCGAGAAAATGCAGAAAACCGTGTATTTGGAGAACTCGGTCATTTAAAAGGGATGAAGCGAGAAAACCCTGAAATGTTGATCGGTGTTTGTGGTTGTATGACGCAACAAGAAAATATCGTCAACAAAATTTTACAAGAACAACAACATGTAGACATGGTCTTCGGCACGCATAACATTCACCGTTTGCCAGAAATTTTACATGAAGCGTACATGTCAAAAGCGATGGTTGTTGAAGTGTGGTCAAAAGAAGGAGACATTATTGAAAACCTTCCGAAAGCACGTAAAGGTAATATTAAAGCATGGGTAAATATTATGTACGGATGTGATAAGTTCTGTACGTATTGTATCGTTCCATATACACGTGGAAAAGAACGAAGCCGCCGTCCGGAAGATATCATTCAAGAAGTGCGAGAACTCGCAGCGGCAGGATACCAAGAAATTACATTGCTCGGTCAAAACGTGAACGCGTACGGTAAAGACTTTGAAGATATCGAATATGGTCTTGGAGACTTGATGGATGAGCTACGTCTGATCGACATTCCACGCATTCGCTTTACGACGAGTCACCCGAGAGACTTCGATGATCATTTGATTGAAGTTCTTGCAAAAGGCGGTAACTTAGTGGACCATATCCATTTGCCCGTTCAATCAGGATCTAGCGACATTTTAAAAATTATGTCACGTAAATATACGCGTGAGCAATATTTAGAGCTCGTTCGAAAAATTAAAGCAGCGATTCCGAATGTGACGCTTACGACAGACATTATCGTCGGTTTCCCGAATGAAACAGACGAACAATTCGAAGAAACTATTTCTCTCTACCATGAAGTGCAGTTCGATCATGCGTTTACATTTATTTATTCACCGCGTGAAGGTACACCTGCTGCGAAAATGAAAGATAATGTTCCGATGGAAGTAAAACAAGAGCGTCTCATGCGCTTAAATGAAGTAGTAAACTATTATTCAAAACGAGCAATGGATGCTTATGCGGGACAAACGGTTAAAGTACTTGTAGAAGGTGAAAGTAAAAAAGATCCAGATGTATTAGCAGGTTATACAGAGAAAAACAAACTCGTCAATTTCCGAGCGCCGAAAGAAGCGATCGGTAAAATCGTTGACGTAAAAATTACAGAAACACGCACATGGTCTTTATATGGAGAGTATTTAGGAGAAACGAAAGGTCGTTCATAATGACGAAACGTTACGAGAAACAAGAGATTTTACAAGCAGTCGATCAATTCGTACAAGAATTACGAGCAGTTGAAGAGTTAGAGCAGTTTCGTGAAGCGGAACGCCAAATTCATGCAAGTACATCAGTGAATGAAAAAATTGCACAGTTGAAATTACTGCAACAACAAGCAGTGAACTTTCAACAATATGAAAAAATAGAAGCGTTACGTCAAGTTGAAGAAAAAATTGCTACACTGGAACGAACGATTGATGAATTACCAATCGTTCAGCAATACCAGTCGACACAAACGATTGCTAATGAATTACTTCAACTCGTTACTCAACAATTAGAACGAAATGTTCGAAAAATGATGTATGAACAAGTATACAATGGAGAAAAAAGCAACTGACTATTTCAGTTGCTTTTCTCATTATATAGAAAGAAGAGGGATCTTATGGCTAGAGAACATACACCGATGATGAAACAATATTTAGAAATTAAAAGAAATTATCGAGATGCCTTTTTATTTTTTCGTTTAGGCGATTTTTATGAATTGTTTTATGAAGATGCTGAAAAAGCAGCAGCATTATTAGAGATTACTTTAACTGCACGAGCTGGAAAGTACGACGATAAAATCCCGATGTGTGGTGTTCCTTATCATTCAGCAGAAAACTATATTGAAACACTCGTAAAAAACGGACATAAAGTAGCAATTTGTGAACAAGTCGAAGACCCTGCGGAAGCAAAAGGAATTGTTCGTCGAGAAGTTGTAAAAATTGTCACTCCAGGAACATTAACAGAAGGAAAGACGATTAATCGTGATGAAAACCATTTTATCGGTGCTTATGACGGAGGAGAAGAGGCATTTATTGCATACGTTGATGTCGCAACTGGCGAAGGACGTGTAGAACAGATCGACGGGACGATTGAAGAAAAAGTGAATCAGTTTGCAGCATTACAATTAAAAGAACTGATCGTTGCACAGAGTGAATATGAAACGTTCGAAGCGTTCATGCAAGCAAAAGGAATCGCTCTTTCAGTAGAAGAAACATTAGAAGAAGAAGTAACGATTCAACATCTCGTCCATCAAATTCCACAAGTTGCACATCAAGCAGTGAGTCGTTTAATGAATTACGTTTATGTGACACAAAAGACTTCACTGACGCATATTCGTCCATTTCGACTTATTGAAAAAGATGATAAATTAACGATTGATGCGAACTCTATGCGAAATTTAGAACTAACAAAGTCTCTTCGAACGAATCAAAAGAAAGGGACATTGTTCGATTTATTAGATGAAACGTCAACGGCGATGGGGGCTCGTTTATTAAGTCGTTGGATTTACGAACCATTAGCAAACAAAGAGGCGATTGAACGTCGCTTAAATCTCGTTGAAGCGTGGATGACAGCTTTTTTAGAGCGCGCGACGATGAAAGAATCATTGAAGAAAGTGTATGACTTAGAACGTCTAGCAGGTCGCATCGCGATGAATACAGCAACGGGAAGAGACTTAGCGCAAATGCGAGATTCTTTACAAGTCATTCCGACGATTGTCGAACAACTTTATCATTCGCAAGAGCCTGCATTACAAGCGATTGCTCCATCCATTGATGCTTGTGAACCTTTAACAGAACTTTTAACGAAAGCAATCGCAGACGAGCCACCGATTTCTGTCAAAGAAGCAGGTGTCATTCGAGATGGGTATCATGAACAATTAGATGAGTACCGTCATGCTTCACGGAATGGAAAAGAGTGGCTTGCAGCATTAGAAGCAAAAGAACGAGAACGAACAGGAATTAAAAACTTAAAAATTAATTATAATCGTGTGTTCGGTTACTTTATTGAAGTCACGAAGGCGAATATTCATTTAGTCGATGAAGAGCGTTACGAAAGAAAACAAACGTTAACGAACTCTGAGCGTTACATTACAGAAGAATTAAAAGAAAAAGAATACTTAATTTTAAATGCTGAAGAAGATGCGTTAACACTCGAGTATGAGTTGTTCCGTGAAGTACGTGAAAAAGCGCAACAATATATTGAGCGCGTTCAAAAGTTAGCGATGCAAATTGCAAGTTTAGACGTACTTCTTTCATTTGCAGACGTAGCGGAGAAGTACCAATACGTTCGTCCGACATTTCACGAAGGGCACGCGTTAGAAATTGAAGAAGGGCGCCATCCTGTCGTTGAAAAAATGCAGCCGGAAGAATGGTTCGTTCCTAATGATTGTTTATTAACAGAAGAGTCGAATATGTTGCTAATTACAGGGCCGAACATGTCTGGTAAAAGTACGTATATGCGCCAAGTCGCATTGATCGTCATTATGGCTCAGCTTGGAAGTTTTGTCCCTGCAGCGCGTGCTCATTTACCAATTACAGATCAAATTTTCACACGAATTGGCGCTTCCGACGATTTAGCAAGTGGACAAAGTACATTTATGGTCGAGATGAAAGAATCTCAATATGCGATTACTCATGCAACGCGTCGTAGTTTATTATTGTTTGATGAGATCGGGCGAGGAACATCAACGTACGATGGGATGGCTCTTGCTCAATCGATGATGGAATATATTCATGAAACGATTGGGGCAAATACATTATTTTCAACCCATTATCATGAATTAACAGTACTAGAAGAAACATTGCCTCAACTCCGTAACGTTCACGTAGCAGCGACTGAAGAAGATGGCGAAGTCGTCTTTTTACACAAAGTACAAGAAGGCGCAGCCGACCGAAGTTATGGAATTCATGTCGCTTCACTTGCAGGGTTACCGGAAGAAATATTAACGCGAGCAAATGATTTGTTACACATGTTTGAAAGTAGTAATAATGAAGAAAAGGTCTCATCACCTACACCTATCGCGCAGGTGCCAAAAGAACAAGCACCTATTAAAAAAGAGCCGATAGTTGTGGAAGAGAAACAGTTATCATTATTTGAAGAACCCGTACTCGATGAAGTGCGACAAGCAATTTTAGAAACAGATATTTTACACACGTCACCGATTGAAGCATTAACATTGATTAATGACTGGCAGAAGCAATTAATGGAAGAGAAGAAATGAGGGATACGATGTCTCATATTCAAGTAATGGATCCAATTTTATCGAATAAAATTGCAGCTGGTGAAGTTGTTGAACGTCCAGCATCGGTCGTAAAAGAGCTCGTTGAAAATGCGATTGATGCGAAGAGTCGCTCGATTACGATCGTATTGCACGAAGCAGGGCTTGATTCAATTCGTGTCATCGATGACGGGATAGGTATGTCTCGAGCTGATGCGGTATTATCTTTTGAGCGTCATGCAACGAGCAAAATTGCAAATGAGTTCGATTTATCACGTATTCGAACATTAGGCTTTCGTGGTGAAGCATTAGCGAGTATCGCAGCGGTGTCGAAAGTAGAAATGTGGACGTCGACAGAAATAGAAGGAACGCATTTACAAATCGAAGGTGGAGAAATTGTTACAGAAGAGCCAGCTGCTTTACGACGAGGGACAGATCTCGTCATTCGACAACTGTTTTACAATACGCCCGCTCGATTGAAACATATTAAAACGATTCAAACAGAGCTTGGGCATTCGATTGATCTTGTGAATCAATTAGCGCTTGGGCATCCTGAAATTGCTTTTCGTTTCATTCATAACGGAAAAACATTGTTACAAACACCGGGTACAGGTGATGTACTTCGTGTCATTACAGCAATTTATGGGCATGAAATTGCAGCAAAAATGATTCCTTTTTCAAATGAGACGTCAGATTATCAAATTACAGGTTATGTCGCTTTACCTGAAGTGACACGTGCTTCAAAAAACTATATGACATTACTCGTCAATCGCCGAGCTGTACGGAGCTTTTTAATTCAACGCTCTATTTTAGAAGGAATGCATACATTTTTACCGATTCATCGTTATCCGATCGTCGTGTTATCTATTACAACAGACCCCCAACTCGTTGACGTTAATGTCCATCCATCGAAAAAAGAAGTGCGTTTCAGTAAGGAAAATGAATTGTACCCGTTAATTGAAGAGACACTTCGAGAGACGATTCGTCATCACGTGCAAATTCCTTCAGGAGCGCCGCAAGAAAGAAAAGAACGAAGCAGTAGTCGATCACCGATTGT
>JASKZX010000096.1 GCA_030147435.1 Savagea sp.
CGGTCAGCCCCTACTTCTTTCGGATTATCATATTTAATATTGAGCCCTGTTTTCGTTCCTGGTCCTACGACAATCGGCAATTGGTTAAAGTACTTCCGACACATTTGCTCGAGCGGATACATTACCGGTGGAACGACGGAAGAAATAATAATGCCGTGAATATCTTTAAACTGTAAGCCGACGTGGTCAAATAAACCTTTTACAGCCATCGCATATTCATCTTCTGTTCGTTGTTGATACGTTTTTAAACGCCAGTGGTATTTTAAATGTTCGCCTTCATAAACACCTAACACGATATCGGTGTTCCCTGTATCTAATACTAAAATCATTTGCATTCCTCCTTTAAGTTATATTTATCTTAACAAATGATGAGTCATTTCGGATACATACAAACGAATCATACGGAGGAAATACGTTTGCTTCAACTATTTTTACTTCATTTCTTTCTTTTCTGCATGAAAAACCGTTCCTCTCAAAACGTGAGCGTCTACACACTTCAGTTAGTTCGAGGGAACGGTATAGTTTATACGAACAATGTATCGTTAAGCTTTCGGTGGATCTTCATCTTTTTTCAATGATGTCGATTCCTCTTTCGCTTCTTCGATTGTCGTTTCTTTCACTTCTTCTGTTGAAGGTTGTTCATCTTCTTTTTCATTTGAAGATGTATCGAGTGTTTTCCCTTCACCTTCGATCACTTCATCTTCACGTTGATCATAGAGACGTTCTGGAAGTGTTCCGTGATCTTTTAAGTGGTTAATTTGTTCTGCATCAAGTGTCTCTTCTTCAAGCAATGTTTCAGCAATGAGTTCGAGTAACTCTTGATGTTCTTTTAACAATTCAAATGTTCGTTTATATTCATCTTTTAACATTTTTTGTACTTCTTCATCGATGATGCGTGCTGTTTCTTCTGAATAGCTCGGTGCGCTACCCATATCACGGCCGAAGAACATTTGATTTTGTTCACTGCTTAAACGGATCGGTCCGAGACGTTCACTCATACCGAATTCAGTGACCATTCGACGAGCAATATCTGTCGCTTGCTGGAAGTCTTGAAGTGCTCCGGTAGAAACGTCACCTAAGACGAGTTCTTCTGCAGCACGTCCTCCAAGTGTTCCCGCAATACGGTCGAGTAATTCTTGTGTCGTCGATAAGTTCGATTCATCGCGTGGGATACTAATTGCGTATCCGCCTGCTTTTCCACGTGGAACGATCGTCACTTTATGGACGAAGCTTGCATCATCGAGCATTAAACCGACGACGACGTGTCCTGCTTCGTGAATCGCTACACGGCGACGCACTTTTTCAGAAATTAATGAGTTCGGTTTCGCTGGACCTGCAATAACGCGGTCTGTACCTTCATCAATGTCAGCCATGTCGATTTTATCTTTTCCACGACGTGCGGCAACGAGTGCTGCTTCGTTTAATAAGTTTTCAAGTTCTGCACCAGAAAATCCTGGCGTCTGTTTTGCAACGACATCTAATCGAACGGATTCGTGAAGTGGTTTGTTTCGTGCGTGTACTTTTAAAATGTCTTCACGGCCTCGTACGTCTGGATTATTGACTAAAATTTGACGGTCAAAGCGTCCTGGACGTAAAAGAGCTGGGTCTAAAATGTCTGCACGGTTCGTTGCAGCAAGAACGATAATTCCTTCATTGCCTTCGAAACCGTCCATTTCTACGAGTAACTGGTTTAACGTTTGCTCACGTTCGTCGTGTCCACCGCCGAGACCTGCTCCACGTTTACGACCGACTGCATCAATTTCGTCAATGAAAATGATACATGGTGAGTTTTTCTTCGCTTGTTCGAATAAATCACGTACACGGCTCGCACCGACACCGACGAACATTTCTACGAAGTCAGAACCTGAAATCGTGAAAAATGGAACGCCTGCTTCTCCGGCAACTGCTCGTGCAAGTAATGTTTTACCAGTACCTGGTGGTCCGACGAGTAAAATCCCTTTCGGAATGCGGGCACCGAGTTTTGTAAATTGGCCTGAGTCTTTTAAGAAATCAACAACTTCCATTAACTCTTGCTTCTCTTCATCTGCGCCTGCTACGTCTGTAAATGTAACTTTTTTGCGGTTGTCCGTTTGTAACTTCGCTTTACTTTTTCCGAAGTCCATCATACGGCCGCCGCCTCCACCGCCTCGTGCTTGGTTGAGTAAGAAGAAAAAGAGGACTAAAATGATAATGAATGGTAAGAGCCCTGTTAAGAAAGTAACCCAAATACTACGCTCGGGTGCTTTCTCAAAATAAATTTCTGCTTTTTTCTCTTTTCCGAGTTCACGGATGCTCGTAAGTAATGCTTCGTCATCCATCGGAATGTTCGTTACGAACTCTTCTCCATCTTTTGCATCTTTCATCGTACCTTTTACTTCATAGACGAGTTGGACTGGTTGAAACTCTGCTTCTTTAATTTTTTCTTTTTCTACTGCTTCTACGAATTCATCGTAGCGAATGGTCTCCATCTTCGGATTCGGGTTATTAAATAAGTTAAATATCCCTAAAATCGCGAGGAAGAGAAATCCGTATAATAGTATATATCGAAATGCTCGACCCATTCTGATCCTCCTCATTTCATTCACAAAAAACTATGGTAAATCTTATCATACTAATCACGCATCATACAATGAAAACGCCTTATTACCATCCCCATTAAAATGAGTAAATTTCTTTCTTTAACACGCCGATATACGGTAAATTACGATATTTTTCTGCATAGTCTAATCCGTAACCGACGACGAATGCATCTGGAACTTCATATCCAACATAGTCTGCTTTTAAATCGACTTTACGTCCTGTCGGTTTATCGAGAAGCGTTACAATTTTAATTGACGCTGCTTTACGGTATTTTAATAAATCGACGAGATATTTTAATGTTTTTCCACTATCGATAATATCTTCGATAATTAATACGTCACGACCTTCAACGCTCGTATTTAAGTCTTTAATGATTTTCACTTCTCCAGAAGATACTGTCGCATTACCGTAGCTTGAAACGTCCATAAAATCTACTTCAACATACGTATCAATTTCACGAATTAAATCTCCCATAAATGGGATTGCGCCTTTTAAAATTCCAATCGCAAGTGGAAACTTCCCTTCATATTCTTCTGTTAATACCGCGCCAAGTTCGCGCACTTTCTCTTGTAATTGTTCCTCTGTAAATAATACTTCTTTAATATCCTGTTGCATGATATGCACTCCTATTCATTGTCTTTGTCGATGATCAGTATGTAGTCATCTTTTTTCATCGGTCGTTGTTGAATCTCAACTCCTGCACGTACACCGATTAAACCGAGTACGTTTCCTTCACTATCTATAAGGACAGGCCATTGATCTCTCAATGGAGCAGGTATTTTTTCATCAATCATTAACCGTCTCATTTTTTTCGTTCCGCCTTTATTCAGTCGAATGCGATCTCCCGGTTGACGTGAGCGGATAGCTACGTCTTTCGTTGGCAAAGGCCAAAAAGTTGCATCTTTTGGGATATCGCTTCCCTTTACCAATCGAAACGTCCCTTCCGGATATCGATAACTTTTTCCTTCTTCGAGCACTTCGGGCACATTCGAGACAGTTTGCTCTTTTCGTATCGTACGAACGAAGTAAGCTTCATCGTATGCACGAATAAAAAAATAACGCTCCGGCAGGCGAACGAATTTCGTTCCGTCAGCGCGCAGCAACTGTTCATAAAGTAATTGTAACAAAGTTTGTTCGTAATGAGGTTGTCGATTGTCTGAATAAAGATAATTTAATAGTAGAGGAATGATTCTCCTTTGTAAAGGCGGGGCATAAGACCGCCACTTTTGAACATCGATTTGAATGCCTTCTTCGATTTCAATGACGAGATCATCTGCTGCCTCTTTTGCCATTTGTTGCAAAAATGCTTCATCTTCTCTCGCTTCTCTTGCAAGAGTTGTCGCTTTTTCACTAATATGCGGTGCTTTTTTCTTCAATTGAGGAACGATATGTTGACGCATCCAATTTCTCGCGTAATGATCACTTTCATTCGACTCATCGAGACGATACGGTTGATCTAAACTTTTTAAATAATGATAAATCATCCTTTTATCGACTGATTGCAGAGGACGAATAATCGTATAGTCGCCACGCTTTCTTTTTTCGGGCATACCGAGCAATTTGCGCCCATCACTCAATTGTAAAAGTAATGTTTCTAGTTGATCGTCTTGATGATGAGCAGTCGCTAAATATTGATAAGATTGTGTCGTCATTACTTCATCTAAAAATGCATAGCGTTCTACTCGACAGACGTGTTGAATATTTTCTTTTTTCTCTTTTGCAATTAACGGAATCGGAATTCTTCGGTCATAATAAGGACGACCGAGCGTGCGAGCAAGTTCCTCAACAAAAATTGCATCTTTCTTTGCGTTTTCACGCAACATATGATCGACATGAGCGATACCGAACGTATACTGTAAACGATCCAATAGTCGAACGAGTGCGACAGAATCAGGTCCTCCGGAACAAGCAACGAGAATTCGATCCTTTCGTGTAATGGAAGATTGCCGTAGCCACTCATCGACAGCCCGTTCAATTTTTTTCATTTCATCAGTCCTTTTTCTAAAAAAGCCTTGACAGTTGCTAATTTATTATG
>JASKZX010000103.1 GCA_030147435.1 Savagea sp.
TATTATTATAAAACTGAAAAAGAGCTACTTCGCTGAAACGAAATAGCTCTTTCTTTTAGTTGACGAATGCAAAATATAAAATAAACAGTAAAAATAGTACGTACATAATTGGATGAATTTCTTTTCTTCGTCCTGTTAATAACATCGTAATGGGATAGAAGATAAAACCGATCGCAATCCCTGTTGCAATACTATATGTCAATGGCATTGATAAAATAACAAAGAATGCTGGAATGGCTATCTCTAACTTTTTCCATTCAATATCTGCTAAGTTTGCTGCCATTAACGCGCCGACAATAATAAGCGCTGGAGCTGTTACTTCTGATGTAATAACCATCAATACAGGTGAAAAGAAAATCGCAAGTAAGAAAAATAAACCTGTGACAACAGCTGCAAGCCCTGAACGAGCTCCTGCTGCAACTCCTGCTGTCGATTCAACAAATGATGTCGTTGTCGATGTTCCAAGAACGGCTCCAGATACTGTTGCAACTGAGTCTGATAATAATGCTTTTCCTGCACGAGGTAATTTACCATCATCTTTAATTAACCCAGCTTGTGTCGCTACCGCAACTAATGTTCCCGCCGTATCAAAGAAGTCCACGAATAAAAATGTAATAACGACGACTGCAAATTGTACCGTTAAAAGTGAAGCAGGGTCTGTTGAAAATACATCAAATGCTGCGCCAAATGTCGGTGCAATCGAAGGTGCTGATGAAACGATTTTGCCCGGGACATTAATAAGTCCAACGAACATTCCTACGATTGTCGTAATAACCATTCCGTAAAAAATAGCTCCATTAATTTTTCGAACCATCATAACGACTGTAATGACTAATCCAAAAATTGTTAACAATACAGGTGCGCTCGTCACATCACCTAATTCAACGAGTGTTGCATCATTTGCAACAATTAATCCTGATGCTTGTAAACCGATAAATGCGATAAATAACCCGATCCCTGCTCCAACGGCATATTTTAATTGTTGAGGAATCGCATTAATGACCCACTCTCGTAAACCTGTTAATGATAAAACGATAAAAATAAGTCCTGAAACGAGTACTCCTGTTAATGCAGTTTGCCACGGGATTCCCATACCGAGAACGACAGAGAAAGCGAAAAATGCGTTCAATCCCATACCTGGTGCTAATCCGATTGGATATCGTGCGAGTACTCCCATTAAAATCGAACCGATCGCTGCTGCTAATGCTGTCGCAACGAATACTGCTCCCTTATCCATTCCTAATCCTTCAGTTCCTGGTACGCCATCAAGAGATAACATCAATGGGTTTACAACGAGTATGTAAGCCATCGCTAAGAAGGTCGTTAACCCACCGATAAATTCTCGACGATAGTTCGTGCCGAGCTTTTCAAACTCAAAATACTTTTTCACGTGTTGTCCATCCTTTATGTATATTTTCGAATTGCATTTAATATACCCGATGAACTTTAAAATAACAAGACTAAAAACGAACATTTAAACATTCAAACTATTTAACGTTCGTTTTTTGTACTTATTTTTACATTTAAATTTTATTTAAAGAGATTTTTAATGCGATTTAGAAACGATGGTTTTTTTACTCCTTTTAATCGCATTTGTAGTTCCTCTAAACGTTCACGTTCTTTTTTTATGACGCGATCGACTTTCTTTTCTACTTGAGCGACTTCTTTTTTCAGGTCTTTTTCTTCCTCATACATCTTTGCAAATGTACGAATCACTTCTGTTTGAACAGGTGCTAAACTGCTGCTAAAGTTGATTTCAATAATTCGTTGAAGGACTTCTCCATTTTCATACGTGTCGTAATACGAAGCAATTTCACGAAAAGTCTCTTCATATTGATACATTAACTTTTCCCAGTACGTGCGCTCAACGATCGTTCGAAAAATTTCCAAATCGAACATTTCATCTAAATAGTCATTCGTTCGCTGATCATAAATACGATGTTCTGAAACTAAATATGTATAATCGCGCGATAACTCTTTACCATCTACTGAAATGACAATCGCAGGATTTAGTAATGTTTCGTCTAATTGAATCGTTACCTTCTGTCTAATTATCGTTTGTAAATTTTGAATCATCCAACCTTGTTCTAACTGTTCAATCATTTGTTTGACATCATCAATAAATAAATCCATTGTCTCTCTCCTATCTTGATGAAACATAACACTATTTACCCTTCATCTTTTATACTTTATCCTTCATCACTCTTTTTAAAAATCGTGTAGGACCACGAATAAATAAAATCGATGATAAATACGACTCCCCATAATATACCAAGACTAAAAGTTCCTTCACTAGAATAAGGAGAGTGTTCAAAATTCCCTTCTTCTATCCATGACCAATCAAGAGCATACACTTTCATCTCTGCAAAACTATCAGTACCTGCCTTCCATAATAATAACTGACCTATCGTAAACAAGACTAAATGAATCATCGCAGACCGACGATACTTCTTCGCTACATATGCTTGATCTTGTTGTTGCTCATAAAACTTTCTATCTTTTTCTGTTAATAATGAGACACCTCGCCATGAACCGATCACTTTTCGCATCCAGCGGTCAAGCTTCATAAAATCGAAAATACCAAATGTACATGCGTATACGATAAAAATGAATACGACTATTTGAAAAGTATCAAGCTCCCCTGTTTTTAAATAGATGAAAAAACCGAGCCCGCCTTCTACAAGTAAAAGGAAGATAAATAAAGAAAGAAAAATCATACTTTGTTTTGAACGATCGAAAAAATAACGCATGACACTAAATGACACGAGACATACGAGTAACAAAACTTCAATCAATATCAAAGTTTCCCAATGATACGTTAATAATAATGACATCAAGGACCTCCTTTCATCTATTTCCCTTCTACGTACAACGATGCAAAAAAGTTTGCAATGCCTAACACATAATGAAAAAACCTAGTAACAACTTATTTTGTAAGTCATTACTAGGTTTCTTAAAAGCAAAAATTATTCTTTGCTCTTTTTATTCATTATTCCCACTCGATTGTGCCTGGTGGTTTTGCCGTAATATCATACACGACACGGTTCACATGTGGCACTTCATCTGTAATACGTTGGCTAATTTTTTCAAGTACGTCCCAAGGGATACGTGCCCAATCAGATGTCATCCCGTCAACAGAATGTACCGCACGGATACCGATTGCGTGATCATACGTACGTTTCTCATCACGTTTACCGACACTTCGGATATTCGGAAGTACAGTGAAGTATTGCCAAATATCGCGGTCGAGTCCGGCTTTTTTAATTTCATCACGTAAAATAAAGTCTGCTTCACGGACGATGTGTACTTTCTCAGGTGTAACCTCTCCGAGTACACGGATACCGAGTCCTGGACCTGGGAATGGCTGACGGAAAACGATCTCCTCAGGAAGTCCGAGTTCTAAACCGAGTTGACGTACTTCGTCTTTGAAGAGCGCTGTAAGTGGCTCAATTAACTGGAAGTCCATATCTTCTGGAAGCCCACCGACGTTATGGTGAGATTTTATCGTTTCAGAAGTAGCTGTTCCACTTTCAATGACGTCAGCATAAATTGTTCCTTGTGCTAAATAATCGATTCCTTCAAGTTTTGCTGACTCATCATCGAATACGTAAATAAATTCGTTCCCGATCGTTTTACGTTTTTCTTCTGGGTCAGAAATCCCTTTTAATTTATTGAAGAAACGTTCTTGTGCAT
>JASKZX010000024.1 GCA_030147435.1 Savagea sp.
TAGTTACTTAAACGTTCTGGGAAGTCACGTAAAATACGCGGTCCACGGTCAAACAATTTAATATTTAAATCCGGACGGCTCTCGCGAAGTTCACTCGCAAGTTCAATCCCACTTAGTCCAGCACCGACGATTCCAACAGTAGATCCACCTTTCAATCCTAAAAGGTCTTGGTACGTCGTACGTGCATTATAAATCGATTGAATGCTATATGTGTTTTCAGCTGCACCTGGCACATTGTGATAATTGTCTTCACAACCGAGTCCGATAACGAGTTCATCGTACTCTACTTCGCGTCCGTCTTCTAACAACACTCGATTGTTGTCAAGATCGATTCGATCGACGCTTCCTTCTACAAAGTTTAATTGTGGATGTTCTGGGATTGGTACGCGAACATCTGTATCTGAAACGGTACCTGCTGCAATTGCATAAAACTCAGTTTTTATACTATGAAACGGCGTGCGGTCAATTAAAGTAATTTCAACATCAGACGGTATTTTCTTTAAAGTTCCTTGAAGAATACTCATATTTCCATAACCCGCGCCTAATAAAACTAACTTTTTCATGTCGGTCCCCTCACTTTTTACAAATAATCCGTTCAATTCAAATTTAATTATAACAGTTTGTGACATATTTCACAATGCTGTGTCTAAATATTGACGAAAAAGAGTAAAAAGCGTAGCCTTTTACAAAGAAAGGAGTGAAACTTTATGAATCCACTCATCGAATTTTGTATGAGCAACTTAGCAAATGGGGCGTATCCTGCTTTTGAAGAGCTAGAACGTGACCCTGAACTTGACGTGTTAGAATACGGATGTTTAAGCTATTGCACACGTTGTAGCGACACATTGTTTGCTCTTGTCAACGGAGAACCAGTAAACGGTGAAACTCCTGAAGAGCTTGTAAAAAATATTTATAAACATTTGGAAGAAAATCCGATGTTTTAATGATGATAAATCGACAAAAAAGCGTAGAGAAATATTCTCTACGCTTTTTATGTATTACTGAAACAATTCACCTAAGTGACCCACGCAATATGTCGGGCGTTCCTTCATTTGCATCGCTTCTTCTTGACGTGTTACTCCCGTATCTACGTGCACCGTATCTATGCCGAAACGAATACCACATTGAATATCTGTGTCGCAATTATCACCAATCATTAGCATTTCTTCTTTTTTAAAATCTCCTGCTTGCTGAATGAGAGATAACATGAAAGGTTCCGGTTTCCCGATACGAATCGGTTCGACTCTCGTTGCAAATTGTATCAAATGAACGAACGAACCATTGCCTGGTACGAGACCTTTTTCAGTAGGAATGAGGCGGTCGTCATTTGTCGAAATAAATGTTGCGCCGTTTTGAATCGCTAAAGCAACACGCGCTAATTTTTCATACGTAATGGAACGATCAAGCCCCATAACGACAACACTTGGATCTTCTTCAACAACATGTAATCCTTCTCGTTCAAATGCGAGTGTAAGTTGTTGCTCTCCCGATAATAAAAATCGTTCTTCTGGAAAATGCTTTTTCGCATAAATCGCTGCTGCAACTGCCGAAGTATAAATATGTGAAAGAGGTGCTTCTACACCGAAGTGCGCTAATTTTTTTTGCACATCTTCTGCAACGACACTTGCGTTGTTCGTAATATAATAAGGTTCAATACCTTTACTCTGTAAGTTTCGAACAAACTGCAATGCTTCTTTTTGAGGTTTCGTTCCATTGTAAAGGGTACCGTCTAAATCAAAACAATACGCACGATACATTTATTCGTCATCCTCTGGTAAAAATGCTGACACTGGACCGAGTTCGTTTTCTAAATAATCATTGACGAGTGGACGAACTAATTGTAATGACTCGAGATGTTTCGTCATCGTTTGAAGTAATTGTTCATGATCGACGCTGACGTAATCGCGGACGATCATATCACGTAAACGAACAACTTCTTTTAACGGTTCACTCATCTCTTTACGAATGACTTCTTCATCATCCATAATATCGATAATATCTTCATAACTTCCTGGGTCACGCATAATAAACCCGTCGATCATCGCATTTCCTACATCCATCATTCCTTCGATAAATGAATGTGTTAAACGTTCTAAAGCAAGTTTATTAACGTCATTTGCTAACCAATCGGGTGTTGCCTCAAAAATCGTTAATAATTCATTCATATAATCTAATGTCGTTGTAATTTTGTTACGATCTACGAAATACATTGTTGTTCCTCCATTCAAAATGACTCAATGTTGAGTTTTGCTCATCCTTTCAAATGATTCTGCGGATGAAAGGCTGTATCTATCATACCATACCGATGAAAAAAACCGACAACTTACTCGTCGGTTTCTTTCATTTCTTCTTCAGCTACTTGTACTTTTTTAACGACAAAATACGAGCAACCGAAATTACAATATTCATAAATATAATCTTGAATCGCACTATATTTCGTTTCAAAATTTGCTTTCGGATGTGTATCTGCAAAAAAACCTTTTAATCGGAGTTGATCGTATCCCCAATCTCCTACGATATAATCGTATTTTGCTAACACATCGCTGTAACGCTCTCGAAAAGCTTCTTCTTGAAAGCCCTCTTGATAATTATGAATCACTTCATAATGATACTTTCCTATCGTGATCACACTATACACTCTCCTGGATTATTCGTTCAGTTGAGCTTCTTTTTCGCCTGCTGCTTGACGTGCGCGTGCAGCTGCGTTTACTTGCTCATCCGCATGATAGCTTGATCGAACGAGTGGGCCAGACTCACAGTGTGAGAATCCTTTTGACATTGCGATATCACGTAACTCATCGAACTCGGCTGGTGAATAATATTTTTGAACTTTTAAATGTTTTTTCGTCGGTTGTAAATATTGACCGAATGTAACGATATCTACATCATTTGCTCGTAAATCGTCCATCGCTTCAATTAATTCTTCTTTCGTTTCGCCGAGTCCAACCATAATTGAAGATTTCGTCGGAATATCTGGTTGTAACTCTTTCGAACGACGTAACAATTCAAGAGAACGGTCGTATTTTGCTCGTGCACGTACTCTCGGTGTTAAACGGCGAACCGTCTCGATATTATGGTTTAAAATATCAGGACGAGCTTCCATTAACGTTTCGATATTTTCATACACTCCGCCCATATCTGAAGGTAATACTTCAATTGTTGTAAATGGATTTTTTCGACGAATCGCACGAATCGTTTCAGCAAAAATCTCTGCTCCGCCGTCTTTTAAATCATCGCGTGCAACAGCAGTAACGACGACGTGTTTTAAGTTCATTAATGCTACTGAATCTGCAACACGTTCTGGCTCTGCGCGGTCTAATTCATTCGGAAGGCCTGTTTTTACAGCACAGAAGCGACATGCCCGTGTACAAACATCTCCTAAAATCATGAAAGTCGCTGTACGGCGTTCTCCCCAACATTCGTGAATATTGGGACAACGCGCTTCTTCACATACAGTATGTAAGTTTTTTTCGCGCATTAATTTCTTTAAATCTGTGTAGTTTTCGTTCGTGTTTAACTTGATTTTTAGCCAATCGGGTTTACGTAAATATTCCTCATTACGTTTTTTAGTCATCGTTCCGACCTCTTTTCTATAGATTCATATTCGCATATCTTTCAATACACTTTATCTATTGTCAATGTAACATAATTCACCTAGTGGAACAACTTCCCTTTCATAAATATGTCTAAAGTTTGAACGTTTTTTCTATAAAAAAATGATGATTTTCATAGAAAAAACGGTAATGTCTTTTTACAAAGAACATTACCGTCTACAAAATGGCTATTTTATTTGATCACTTAGCTGCTTGTTTCTCTCGGTCTTTTTTAACAGCATGAATAATGCTCGCTGCTAAACCTCCCCAAATTAAAACCATTCCGACAATCATCATCATAATTGCTCCTCCGCTCATAACGACTCCTCCTTTTTGTTGATACGTACCATCGGCTCATTACGCCATTTCATCGCTGTTAAAATAATCGCAACGACGATTACAATGATCGATACTGACCAACCACTTAAGGCGATGAAACTATCTGGAAGTCCGCCGTAGTTTCCATTCGCTGTATCGTGCAACTTCATTAAGTTTACGCGGAAAATGTCAAATAACATAAATCCGAGTAAAAGTGGAGTAATTGTCGTTAAGCTTAACTTCCACCAAGCACCTAACTGAATATCTGAAACACTATTTGCATGGTCGCGTAAATCGTCTAATTCACGGAACACCCAAGCGACTAATACAACTTCGATAAGTCCGAGTACCGCCACTCCGAAGTGGTTGACGAAGTAGTCGACCGTATCTAAGAAGTATAATCCACCATTTGTCGTATAGATAAGTGAAAGTCCTGCAGAAGCACCTACTCCGATAATTACTGCTGTCGTACGTGAAATGCCGAACTTATCTGAAAGTCCTGCAATATACGTTTCTGCAATTGAAATTAAAGAAGAAATTCCTGCTAAGACGAGTGATAAGAAAAATAAAAATCCGAATAATGGTCCCATACTCGTCATCTCGCTAATAATTTGTGGGAAGACGACGAATGCAAGTCCTACTCCTGCTGATGCAACATCTTCTACAGGTACATTTACTTGCGCTGCCATAAATCCGAGTGCCGCGAACACTCCAATACCAGCAAGTAACTCGAAACTAGAGTTCGCAAACCCTGTAATGAATGCGTTGTTCGTCACGTCTGCTTTTTTCGGTAAATAACTCGCATACGTTACCATAATCGCAAATGCGATCGACATACTGAAGAAAATATGACTGTATGCTGCTACCCAAACAGATGCGTCGAGTAATTTCGTTAAATCGGGTTTGAAGAACGCTTCAAGACCTTGTGCTGCACCATCTAATGTAACGGCACGAATAACGATAATCCCGAACGTAACAATTAATGTCGGAATAAAAATACGGTTAGCCATTTCAATTCCTTTTTGAACACCTGCAAGTAAAATAACAAATGCTACAGCCCAAACGAAAATTTGTGGCCCTAATACTCCTCCGACAAACCCTCCAATTTCTCCAGGAGCGTCAGAAACTTTTAATACTTCTCCGAATAAGAAGCCTTCTGGGTCACTTCCCCACGATAATTTTAATGAATACCACGTATATTTAATCGCCCATGCGATAATGACTGAATAATAGGTGGAAATAAAGAAGGCAACGCCGATTCCCCACCAACCGACCCATTCCATTTTCTTTCCTTTCATACGTGAAAATGAAAGTGGTGCAGACCCTCGATATTTGTGTCCAATGGCAAATTCCATAATAAGAATTGGAATCCCTGCAGTAATTAATGCGAATAAATACGGAATGAAAAAGGCCCCGCCACCATTTTCATAAGCAACGTATGGGAAACGCCAAATGTTTCCGAGACCGACTGCTGAACCTGCAGCAGCTAAAATAAATCCTGCCCTCGTCCCCCATTGTGATCGTTGTTTTTTCATTGTCCTTCCCCCTTTTTCGAATTATCAGATAATTCAATGAACTTCGATGTACTCGATTATAGGAAATGTTTAACAGAAGGTCAAGCCTATTTTTTAAATAGTCAGATAATTCTTTGAAACAGTGACTAAACAGTGAATTGTCTCGTTTTTTTGCTCAAAAAAAGCAGTAGCTCAAGCGCTACTGCTTCAAACCCCCTCGTTTAAACTGTGGCACGCTTCCCATAACGTACCCAAAGAAATGTAAGTACGACAACTAAAATAATAACAACTGCTAAAAGACCGATCCAAACGGAACCTGTCATACCGAGCACAATATATCCGAGTGTTGCGACAACCGCTGCCATCGCTGCATACGGGATTTGTGTCACGACGTGATCGATATGGTTACACCCTGCCCCTGTTGCAGATAAAATCGTCGTGTCAGAAATCGGTGACGTATGGTCGCCGAATACTGCCCCTGCAAGTACTGCAGATAATGCTGGTAATAATAAGTCTGGTTCTACACTTAACATAATCGTTGCTGCAATCGGAAGTAAAATACCGAAAGATCCCCAGCTCGTTCCTGTGGAGAATGCAATGAGTCCCCCAAGTAAAAACATCATTACTGGTAAATAGTTCGGTGAAATATTCGCTTGCTCAACGACTCCTGCTAAATATTCTCCCGTTTCTAATGTGCCGATCAAATCTGTCAACGTCCAAGCAAGATATAAAATAATAACTGCAGGCATCATCGACTGAATCCCTGTTGTAAATGCGACACGCATCCAACGAGTAGACGCTGTCGGGTTATTTTTCATTTGCGACACGTACAATACGACCGCAAGTAATGCTCCGACTACTCCCCCTGTTACGAGTGAGGCAGGTACATTCGTATTTTCAAAAATTGCCCAAATGTCCCAAACGCCACTTTCTTGATACCCTGTTACGATCATCATCGCAAATGTCACGATAATTAACGTGACAATCGGTAAAATTAAATCGCGAACGCGACCTGCATTATGTTCCGGGAAGTCTTCTTTTAACTGTCCTGGAATATCTTTATCTGGATCAAACAATTCCCCTGTCTGTTCTGCACGTTCTTCATGCTTTCTCATTGAAAATAACGAAATATTCGTCGCCGCGAAGAAAAACACGAAAGCAAATGTTGCAATGACGTAAAAGTTCATCGGTGCCATCATAATAAATGCTGATAGCGGCGAATACGTAATCGCTGCGGATGCCCCGAAAATAAGTGCTAATTGACCGATTAAGAAAGCCCCCCAGCTAGAAATCGGCGAAATAACACAGATCGGTGCACTCGTTGAGTCGATAAAATAAGCAAGTTGTGCACGTGATACTTTTTGGCGGTCCGATACAGGACGTGCAATTTGCCCAACAGCTAACGAGTTAAAATAATCATCAACGAAAATTAAAATACCTAAAAATACTGTTAATAACTTCGCACCACGTTTCGTTTTAATACGTGTTGATGCCCAATCTGCGAATGCACGTGTCCCCCCAGACAAACTAACAAACGCAGTAATGACTCCTAATAACAGAATAAATAGCATAATAAAAATATTCCCAAAATTCCACTCACCAGCTACCCAAAATGGTGAAAGCATTGCCAATCCTAGTGTTGCAAGTGTTTCTTTCACTTGAAAAGAAGCTACGATAATCGCTGCGGATAAAATCCCTGCCCCGAGCGATAAAATAACACGCTTCGTTACAAGTACCATGACAATCGCAATTAAAGGTGGCACAATCGACCAAATTGTCGCAATCGTCTCTAACATATCTTTCTCTCCTTTTTTCATTTCACGTGGAAATAAAAAAAGCCTACACTTTACAAAGTGTAGGCTTGTCAATCAATAGCTAAAATATACTTTTCCTTAAAAAAGTCCATTCGTAGCGCAACATTCATATTGAATGACAGTACTATTTTTATTCAAAATAGTCCCAACATTTTTTCGTCGACACGAAAAAACATTTCGGCCTCAACGCCTTTTTCCATCCGTCATCGCTATCCGCTCGGAATGAATACTCTTCGTTGAAGCAGCCTCTACTTCATCACGTGGTATTTAATTAGTCTTTAATATAACATACTGAAAAGAAAAATCAACAACCTTCTTGTGAAAATTTCTTTTTTGCATACGTTTCAAACATATCTCGTAACAATTCAGGCATAAAATACTGTTTCGGTACGTGTTCTAATTCCGGGAAGAAAAAGCCGAACGTAAACATATCGAGTGTCGCTAATCGATACGTCTCTCCGTGCAACACAGGACGATTTCCGATAAACAAACGTCCTTCATCGTTTTCGAACATCCGTTCAAATAAAATCGCACCCATATATGTTCCTCGGAAACCGAGTCCCCGAATGATCGAATGCGTAAAATCAGCATCTTTCGATTTTGCATAAAGATGATAAATGACAGAACCATCGACTTCCGCAACGACAGGATTGATCGGATGTGGCAGTAATGAATGAATATCTCCTTTAGTGACACACCCTTTCGGTAAATGTCCGAGGAAAATACCTGCATTAAACATCGCACATTCTGCTTCTGTGTAATCGATCAACGCTCGTCCAAATAACGAAGCGAGTTCACTTTGTTGAAACAACTGGCTCGATACTTTTGCTGGACTCCAGAAGACAGGTGCTTGAAGCGCTTCTTTTCCTCTTTGCATATATTCGCGCGCTCGTTCAATATCTTTTGCAGTCATTCGTAAACTCGCCGTTGCACGAACGCTCGCTGTCTGTTCAACGATCAACCGCTTGTCATGATCATACATAATGTCGACTCGACCGATATAACGCCCGTATTTTCCCGCTGCGGCAAGCAGCGTCTCCCCGACCCACTCGCCTCGTTCTAATAAATGATGCGTATGTCCTCCTAAAATAACGTTAATCTCTGGAAACTGTACTGCTAATCGACGATCTCCTCGAATACCTAAATGAGAAAGACAAATAATAATATCGGCTTCTTTCGTTAACTCTGCTAGTACATCTTTCGCACGTTCTAAAGGGGATTCGATCGACCAACCGAGGGCACGATATGCCATCGGATACGGTGCCGTTAATCCGAACACGCCAACTTTTACTCCAGAAGATAAAGAATATACGATATAATCTTTCCGCCAATCAATCGGTGTATCATCTCCATTTTTCAAGTTGGCAACGACGACATCAAACGCCGCTTCATCATATAATTCGTCTAATGCTTCATGAGACAATGTAATCCCTTCATTGTTACCGATCGTCACCGCATCATACTGCGCTTCATTCAATAACTCAATATTTCCTCGACCATTTGTCGCTTCAGTAAATGGATGCGAACGATCGACATGATCTCCGATATCAAATACAAAGCAAGCCTCGCCATTTACTTCTGCTTCTCTTCGACGATCGATTAAATAACGACTAATTTTCGGCCATTCTCCAAAATGGCTATGCACATCATTCGTATGAAAGATTTGAATACGTTCAATCATCGATTCACCCCCATATTCCGATATA
>JASKZX010000032.1 GCA_030147435.1 Savagea sp.
GGAAGTGCTTACATCTTATCATGACGATAAGAAAAAGAAAAACGGCGCTACTTATAGCACCGTTTTCTTTAGTATCCTGTATTTTGACGTTCGTAATTTTCTTCGTTTTTTGCAATGTATGCGTTAATGATTTCTTCATTTGTAAATGTTAAACCTTTAGCAATAGCGTCATATGCTTGCCATACAATTTCGTAATGTTTCATTGTCGGTTCTTGTAAAAACTGTTGAACGGCCGCATACGTTGCGATAAATTGTTCAGTTAACGGCAACTCTTTCGTCGCTTGTGGCCATTCTTTTAACGTTTCAAATCCTTTTTCCAATCCTAAAGATAATAAGAAATGAATTGAATCGACATATTCTTCTAAAATGACTTCACGTGCAGAAGGTCCTTTTTTACTCCAAAACTTGAAGCAACGTGTTTCATTCGCTAATTCTCCAAGCTCTACTAATAAAGCTAATCCACGCTCACGAAAAACATCGGTCTGTTCTTCACGGTTTTCTTGAATATATGCATCAAGTGCTCGTTGCATCTCAAATAATTTCGTCAATTCCATTAGTAATCGCTCCTTGTAAATAAATATAAAGTAAGATATGTACAATCATCATCACACTATACGTCCAGCGAAAATACCACTTACGTGTTTTATGATGAAATGCATACATACCGAGTAATGCACCAAGTGGACCGAACATCCCTGAAAAAAGTAATGTTTTTTCTTTGATTCGATAACGTTTGTTGATCGCTCGTCTTTTATCGATACCGATAAGAAAAAATGTCCATATGTTGCAGAACATATAGCTCAATAAAAAAATATTCATGCAATCGATAGAAAAAACCGTTTCACCCGATCAGGATGAAACGGTTTTAAAATATTAAAGTGCTGCTTTTGCAGTTTCTACGAGCTTTGCGAATGCTGCTTGGTCGTTTACTGCTAAGTCTGCGAGCATTTTACGGTTTACTTCAACGTTTGCTTTTTTAAGTCCATGCATGAACTGGCTGTATGAAATATCGTTCATACGAGCTGCAGCGTTAATACGTGAAATCCATAATTTACGGAAATTACGTTTACGTTGACGGCGGTCGCGGTAAGCGTAGTTTAATGAGCGCATTACTTGCTCATTTGCCGTTTTATATAATGTATGTTTTGAACCGTAGTAACCTTTCGCTAATTTTAATACGCGGTTACGACGTTGACGTGATACTTTTCCAGCTTTAACACGTGTCATTTTGAAAAACCTCCTGTAAAGTTAAATCTTCTCTTTATTATTTCATGTTTGTAATCATTTGATCGATACGTTTTTGGTCGCCAGTTGAAACAAGTTCAGCTTTACGTAATTGACGTTTTGCTTTCGTAGACTTGTTTGCGAATAAGTGACCTGTGAACGCACGTGTACGTTTAATTTTACCTGATCCTGTTTTTTTGAAGCGTTTTGCAGAACCACGGTGAGTTTTCATTTTAGCCATTAGTTGTTCCTCCTACTAAGTTAAATTGTCTTACTTTTTCTCAGTGAGTGGCGCAATCATCATAAACATACTGCGGCCTTCCATTTTAGGTTTCACTTCTACTGTACCTAGCTCTTTACACTCTTCAGCAAATCGCTCAAGTACTTCACGTCCGAGATCTTTATGCGTAATTGCACGTCCTCGGAATCGGATAGAAGCTTTCACTTTATCCCCTTTTTCTAAGAAGCGATGCGCATTGCGTAACTTCGTATTGAAGTCATGCTCCTCGATATTCGGGCTTAAACGAACTTCTTTGACGTTGACGACTTTTTGGTTTTTTCGTACTGCTCGTTCTTTTTTCTGTTGTTCAAACTTAAACTTCCCATAGTCCATGACACGAGCTACTGGGGGCTTCGCTTTCGGAGCAACGAGAACGAGATCTAAATTCGCTTGAGCCGCAATATCTAGCGCCTCATTTTTCGTTTTAACACCTAACTGTTCACCGTTATGGTCAATTAAACGAACCTTACTTGCACGAATACCATCGTTAACGTAATTATCTCTCTGTCTTCTAATCGTAAATCCACCTCTCAGATTTTTCTCGCGAATACATGGTTTGGGGTATAGAATGAACGTCAGCTGAGCACTTTTCAATGTCCATCGACGTATTACTATTCGCCTCATTTTTTCCATAAAAAAAGTAGACATTTCAGATGTCTACCCGCTAAAATGCATACATATCCTGAGACATGCGCATTTTTGTGTATTCGACCAGTTCACAATCTATTGAAATAGACGCTCTACAGGTGAGAAGCGGGCAGCTCCTACTTTATACCACAAACTGTATTCAGTTAATTTCTTAACTTAAATAAGTATACATCATTCTTTTGAATTTGTCAAGAGAAATTATAAAGGTGCTCGAATATGTACTCGAGCACCTTTTCATTAGTCTTCTAACACTGTGTTGCGATCTGATGCACGCATTACTTCACGAACGATATCTGCTGTAAATTGTGCAATTGATACACTTTCAGATTGCTTTTCACCGTATTTACGTACGTTTACTTCTTCTGCTTCCATTTCACGATCTCCTACGACGAGTGTGTATGGAATTTTTTGAACTTGTGCTTCTCGAATTTTATAACCCATTTTTTCTTCACGATCGTCAATTTCTACACGAATTCCTTGACGGACGAGTTCATCACGTACTTTTGCTGCGTAATCATAATGAGCATCATTCGAAACAGGAATAATTTGTACTTGGACAGGTGCAAGCCACGTTGGGAATGCGCCTTTATATTCTTCGATTAAGTAAGCGACGAAACGTTCCATCGTTGAAACGACTCCTCGGTGAATAACGACTGGACGATGTTCTTTTCCATCTTCTCCGATATACGTTAACTCGAAACGTTCTGGAAGTAAGAAGTCGAGTTGAACTGTTGAAAGTGTCTCTTCCATACCGATAGCTGTACGTACTTGAACGTCTAACTTCGGTCCGTAGAATGCTGCTTCTCCATCGGCTTCGACATAGTCGAGTTCTAATTCATCCATCGCTTCTTTTAACATACTTTGTGCGCGGTCCCACATTTCGTCATCATCGAAATATTTCTCTGTATCTTCTGGATCGCGGTATGAAAGGCGGAATGAGTAGTCTGTAATCTCAAAGTCTTCATAAACTGCCACGATTAATTCGACAACTCGTTTTAATTCATCCTTAATTTGATCTGGACGAACGAAAATATGCGCATCGTTTAACGTCATTCCACGTACACGTTGAAGCCCTGATAATGCTCCTGACATTTCGTAACGGTGCATCGTTCCGAGCTCTGCAATACGAAGTGGTAAGTTACGGTATGAGTGAATTCCGTTTTTATATACCATCATATGGTGTGGACAGTTCATCGGACGTAATACGAGTGTTTCGTTATCCATTTCCATCGGCGGGAACATTCCATCTTGGTAGTGATCCCAGTGACCTGATGTTTCATATAACTCTTTTGAACCGAGAACAGGTGTATAAACGTGTTGGTATCCTAATTTCTCTTCAATATCGACGATGTAACGTTCGATCGTACGACGAATTGTCGCACCTTTTGGTAACCATAATGGTAAACCTTGTCCGACTTTTTGTGAGTTCATAAATAAATCTAACTCACGACCGATGCGGCGGTGATCACGTTCACGCGCTTCTTTCAACATTTTTAAATGTGCTTTTAAATCTTTTTTGTTGAAAAATGCTGTTCCGTAAATACGTTGAAGCATTTTATTATCTGAGTCTCCACGCCAGTAAGCTCCAGCTAAGCTGAGTAATTTAAACTCTTTCATTTTGCTCGTTGAAGGAACGTGTACTCCACGGCAAAGGTCAAAGAAATCACCTTGTTCGTAGATTGTCACCGTTTCATCTTCAGGAATCGCTTCGAGTAGCTCAACTTTGTATGGGTCACCTAATTCTTCAAAACGGCGACGAGCTTCATCACGAGAAACTTCTACACGTACAATTTCGATATTTTCATCAACGATACGTGCCATCATCTTTTCAATTTCTGGTAAATGCTCTTCTGTAATTGTTTCTGAAGGGTCGATATCATAATAAAAGCCGTCTTCAATTACTGGTCCTACACCAAAATGTGACCCTGGGAATAAACGATGAACGGCATGTGCAAGTAAGTGAGCCGTACTATGACGTAAAATTTCTAATGCGTCTGGGTCATTTGGCGTTACAATTTCAATCGTTCCATCTTCTTCTAATGGACGACGAAAATCAACGAGTTCACCATTGAAACGTCCTGCTAATGCATTTCGGCGTAAACCTGGACTGATCGATGCCGCGACATCTTCAGTCGTTGTCCCTTTCGGAAACTCTTTTACTGCTCCATCTGGAAATGTTAATTGAATTACTTCTGCCATTGTCTAGCACTCCTTTTTATTTTAAACGACAAATTAAACGACAAAAAAACCTCATCCTAAAAGGGACGAGGTTATTCGTGGTTCCACCCTTCTTCCTTCCTTTTACGCATGCGAAAAACACGTAAAAAGACGAAGCTTCATTCATGAGCTAACGGGCTCTATCCGGCAATTTTTCGAAATTGCTGCTCCAAGGTGGTAAGTGTTTTCTCCCTTCTAGAAGTCTCACCATTCTTCTAGTCGCTGTCCAAGGTAAAGAAAAAACTGTTGTCCTTTTCATTGCATTTCTCTTGTCGTTTTCAAACTCCACTCATTACTAGAGTTTTCTGTCACGTTTATTATAAAACAAATGTTTAAAACTTTCAACTTTCTTTCCGGCGATTTTCTCCACCGAGTGCAAACGGTTCACTGACCGCACGAACACGCTCCATTAAGCGAGCCGCTTTCACTTCTTCTTTTTCTCCACGTTGCGAATACGTCATATGATGTTCTAATTCATCCAAGTCGAAATTTGAACTGAAAAATGTCGGAAGTTGTTCAGCCATACGGTATTGCAAAATCGCACCGAGTACATCGTCTCGCGTCCAAGCAGTCATCGACTCTGCTCCGATATCATCGAGCATCAATACAGGTACACGTTTGACGTAGTCAATCTTTTGTTCAAATGTTCGTGATTGAATCGATTGTTTAATCTCTCGTAAAAATTCAGGAACATATACAATTGCCGTTTGAATATGTTGAGTAGCGAGCTCATTTGCAATTGCTCCTAAAATAAATGATTTACCTACACCGAAAGGACCGTAAATGTACATCCCTTTTTTCGGTAGTTCACCGGTCTCTTTTACATGACGTAAAAACTGATGAGCTGCTTGAACGACCTCTACCCTCGAATCATCAAAAAACATATCGATATGTTGCAATTGAGCAGATAATACATCTTTTGGCATATGTAAGCTCGACAACATTTTCTCTGTTTGTTCTTGTCGACGAACTTCTACATATGTAGGACAAGGTTCATAATGTAAATCGATCATTTCATTTTTTAAAATAAGTTTTGGTGTGTAGCCTTGCATCACATTTTTACACGTCTCTAAAGATGGACATTCTGTACATTGAT
>JASKZX010000165.1 GCA_030147435.1 Savagea sp.
TGACACCTGAAGAGACACGTGCTCACGGTTTAAATGAAAGTATTACACACGTAGACTTCATGATCGGTTCAGAAAAAATGGACATCGATGCGACACTTGAAGACGGATCAACAATTCCTATCTTCCGTAACGGAAATTGGGCATTTTAATCACCGACAGAAAAGACTCACTTACAAGAATTTTTCTATTCTTGAAAATGAGTCTTTTTATTTTGATATGTATCTGATAAACTGGACATGTAAGCGTTTTTATAACTTGAGGAGATGACTGTATGACGCTATTAAATGATATTTTAGAACATAATGAGAAATTTGTAGAAAATAAAGATTACGAAGAGTTTCAAACGACGAAGTTCCCGAAAAAACGAATCGTCATTTTAACGTGTATGGATACACGTTTAATCGAACTTCTACCGAAAGCGATGAATTTAAAAAATGGTGATGCGAAAATTATTAAAAGTGCAGGGGCGATCATCGCACATCCATTTGGAGGAATTATGCGTAGTATTCTCGTCGCTCTTTATGAGCTTGGGGCAGATGAGTTATATATCATCGGACATTATGACTGCGGAATGAGCTCTGTCGACGTAAATCATATGAAAGGCTCTATGAATGAACGCGGAATTGACACAGAAACATTCAAGATGTTGGAATATTCCGGTATCGACCTTTGTGATTGGTTACGCGGTTTTGACGATGTAACTGAAAGTGTCATCGAATCTGTCGACGCTGCTCGAAACCACCCACTTATGGCCGATGATATTCCAATTCACGGACTCGTCGCTGATCCTGATACAGGGCGCCTCGATGTTATCGTAGACGGCTATAAATACTTAGAAGAAAAGAAAAACGAAAAATAAAGGAAAACCCGGTAGATATCATGCCGGGTTTTTACACGTCTGTTGCGAGTAACGAATATAAATAATGATCTTCCCATTTATGGTGAATATATAAATAGTCCCGCATTAACCCTTCGCGGCGAAACCCGTTTTTTTCTAATACACGAATTGACCCTCTATTTTTCGGAGAGACGTATGCTTCAATACGCCGTAAGCGGAGTTTACGATATCCGTAACGACAAATTAAAGCAATCGCTTCTGTCATATATCCCTTTTGTGTTTCTTTTTCGCTCAATGAATAACCGAGCGATGCTTTCATAAAAGGAAGACGCTTTACATCATAAAGAGAGATTTGACCGATGAGGCGATCCGTTTCGCGCTTAAAAATGCCGAAATGATATTCTTTTCCTTGTTGATAAGCATAGCGTGCTTGACGGAGACGATGAATTTGCGCTTCTAATGTGTAATAGTTATCACTCATACTCGGTTCATAGGTTGACCAATACGTTCGATTTTCTTCAGACAAGAGTAACAAATCAAACGCATCTTCTTCTTGAAGGAGACGTAAATGAATATGATTTCCTAATATAAACAATCAGCTTCCCTCACTTTCTCATTTCATTGTAGCAAACTTTTTTACTTCTAAAAAAAGAAGGAGTAGAAACATTCGAAAATTCTTCTTATCTCTCTCATCAATTTGTGACGAACTTTTCATAGAAATAGGAAGAACTTTACTCTGTTTCTCTGTATACTGTCACTAGGAGGGTCTGTAATGAAAAAGATTTTACTGCTACTCTCTTTCTTCGCTCTTGTCGTCGTACGTTTCGTCGCTGACTTTTTACCTTTTTCTGGAGGGTCAACGACTGAAATTGTCAACCGATTACCGATACTCATTATGCCAGCTGCTTATACTTTTTTCTTACGTTTCATTTTGTTTTTATTACTCGGCTTTTGGCTATGGGATATCATTCGACGAAACATACGCATTACGACTCGTATGACGGCATATTTCGTCTTGAGTAATCTTTCAAATATTTTATTCGTGTTTTATTGGCATAATACTAATTATGTCGCTGCTTTAATTTGGAGTAGTCTTACTTTTTTATTTGCTCTTTTTCTTTACTTAGCATGTAATGAACGACCAACCCAATTTTTACGCTTTCCAATTAGCGTACTCGTCGGCTGGTCATTACTTATGCTTTTATTCAATACGAAATATGTACTTACATTAGTCGGCTGGTCCGGACTCGGAATTAGTAGTCCTTTATGGGCGATCATTTCATTAACGATAGCTGCAAGTATCGCATTGTATTTCTTATATCGTTATGAAGATATTGCCATTATCTTTGTTTTCATTTGGACATATGTCGGAATTGTCATTCGTAACGGATTTGATGAACCTTTCGTTACTTTATCCACATTGTTTCTAATTTTCATTCTCGGATTAAGTATGTTTAGCTTAATACAGACGACAAACCGACAAGACGCGTCTTAAGAAAGAGTTCTCTTTTTTCTACTTTGGTGTGATAAGTGATTACTTATTACACCTTTTTGTTATCTTTCATTTGTAGAATTTAAATATTTGCAGTATCGTAAGAAGAGTGAAACATATAGAAAGGAAGACGAGAGTTAATGATTATTCAAACAGAAGAAGAATTACAAGGGTTAAAAGAAGTTGGACAAATTGTCGCTGAAATTCGTGAAGCGATGAAAGCAGCAGCAAAACCAGGTGTAACAACGAAAGAATTAGATGAGCTTGGCGCTCGTTTATTCGAAGAAAAAGGAGCAGTATCTGCACCGATCGATCAATATGACTTCCCTGGCCACACATGCATTAGCGTCAATCATGAAGTCGCACACGGCATTCCAGGTGAAAAGGTTATTAAAGAAGGGGACATCGTAAATATCGATGTTTCAGGTTCATACAACGGATTTTTCGCAGATACTGGTATTTCATTCGTAGTCGGTGAAGACCCTGAAAAACAAAAGCTTTGCGATGTTGCAAAAGAAGCGTTCGATTTCGCAATGACGAAAGTAAAAGCAGGTTCAAAACTAAACCAAATTGGAAAAGCTGTTGAAACGGTCGCACGCCAAAACAAATTATCTGTTATTAAAAACTTAACAGGTCACGGGATTGGCCGTAAATTACACGAAGAACCGAATCACGTATTAAACTATTTTGAACCGTGGGATACGACGATTATGAAAGAAGGTATGGTTCTCGCTGTTGAACCGTTTATCGGACAAGGCGCTGAACATATTATTGAAGCAGGAGACGGTTGGACATTCATTACACCTGACCGCTCACCAGTTGCTCAAATTGAACATACAATCGTCGTTACGAAAGATCAACCGATCATTTTAACAGAACTCGAAGAGAAATAATCGACACCTAGTAGCTACTTTTGAATAAGTAGTTACTAGGTGATTTTTTTCATTACACAATAAATAAGCACTATCCAATGGCTCTCTTTTTCCATCATTTTTCCTTCTACTTCATTTTTCCAACGACTTACGGTAAACTATGACTACCATACATAGTAAGGAGATTGAAAATGAACAAAAGCGAAATTGAACGAGAAATGCAAGAAGTGAAATACGACTACATGAACTTGCAACACGACATGGAAAAACTTGAAGTAACAGGTCATGCAAAACAAGTTGAAGAAGCTGAAGAGCGCCTCGGTCGTATGGAAAAACGTTTAAGCGAGTTACGTCAACTATTAAAAAACGCTTAAATTTATAAAAAATGCTTGAGCGTCTAAAAATTTTTAGATGCTCAAGCTTTTTTTAATTAGCGACGTTTACGACGGCGTTTTTTTCGCGGATGACGTTTTTTCGGTACATCTTTTCTTACTTCACGGAGCTCTCCATTTTTCCACTCTTTATGAACG
>JASKZX010000055.1 GCA_030147435.1 Savagea sp.
AAGAAGAGATCGAGCGTTTTGCTCCTTCGTTAACGACCTACGTCCATTACGGAGCATCACGTAAAAAAGGAAAAGAGTTACTCCAAGCTTTACAAGACGAAGAAGCGGATGTCATATTAACGACGTATGGCGTCATGACACAAGATATCGAGACGTTTCAACCGGTCGAATGGACGTCGATTACGTTAGATGAAGCGCAAAATATTAAAAACCGTCAGACGAAACAGTCGCGTGCGATCCGCACGTTGCGTGGTGCGCACCATATCGCACTGACCGGCACACCGATTGAGAACCGGTTATCGGAATTATGGTCGATTTTCGACTTTTTAAATCCGGGATATTTCGGTTCGTTCCAATCGTTTACGAATGACTTCATTTTACCGGTCGAACGCGATGAGGATGAAGATAAACGAGAACAACTCCGATTAAAGATCGAACCATTCCTCCTCCGACGTACGAAAAAAGATACGAAGCTCGCGTTAAATTTACCGAAAAAACAGGAAGAGCGAGAGCGTTGTCCACTGACGACGGAACAAGCGGCACTCTATGAAGGGTTTATTCAAGAGGCGAAAGATAAAATGCAACATGCGCCACCGTTTGAACGTAAAGGGATCGTTCTTGCGATGTTGAACCGCTTAAAACAACTTTGTAATCACCCGGCGCTATTCTTAAAAGAAACACCGACTTCAGCGGATGATTTAATGCGTCGGTCGATCAAATTGCAGCGCATTGTAGAACGCGCAGCGGACATTGTCGCACGTGGCGAAAAAGCTCTCATTTTTACGCAATATATCGGAATGGGTGAATTGATTCAATACGTGTTAAAAGAAAACTATCAAATCGATGTCCCATTTTTAACCGGTCAAATGCGAAAAGAAGAACGCGACTCTCTCGTTCAGTCATTTCAAAACGGAGAGTTCCCGCTCTTTTTACTATCATTACGCGCAGGCGGTACAGGGCTCAACTTAACGGCAGCGAACCACGTCTTACATGCTGACCGGTGGTGGAACCCTGCAGTAGAAGAACAAGCGACGGATCGTGCGTACCGCATCGGCCAAACACAATTCGTCCACGTCGTGAAATTTATGACGATCGGAACGATTGAAGAAAAGATTGATCAAATGTTGCGGGAAAAAAGTGCGCTATCGGATCATTTAATTCAACCGAGCGAATGGATTACCGAACTTTCCGATGAACAAATTGAGGAATTGTTTTCACTCGACTTTTAATGACGAGAAAAGGCGCAAACAATCGTTTGCGCCTTCTCTCTTTCCTCTCTGTTTACTTGTTCTTCGGTTATGTCTTCCTCTTTCAACTTCCTTTTCGCACCTTGCCATCGCCAGTGTCCGAAGTATCTCGCTTCGGACACTTTTACTATAATACGGCTTGCAACAGTTGACAAATCAAGGTTTTAAAGCTTTCTCTATTCTTTTTTAGAAAAAGCTTTAGTACGGAAACAATTCGCTCTATTTTTAAAAGAAGTCGCTTACTTTTACGAAGTTTGCATCTAAAAAAGAAATCACGGTATACTAACGAAAAGGAGAGAAGTGCATGAAAACGTTTAAAATGGTGTCCATTAGCATTGTAGAAAATGATGAGTTTATCGATTTTGACGTACTCGACGGTTTCGTCATTAACCAAGAGACGAAAGAAGGCACGTGGATTCTTGAATTGTATACGAAAGAAACAGCCATTCCGTACTTTGATCGTTGGATGGAAGAAGACCGTTTACTCGAAGCGCGCGTCGTCATTTCATACCCGGAAAACGAACCGGCCGGATTTGTCACACGAGCGATTCGGATGAAAGCATTCGATGACGGCCGCGTATCCATTTTATTAAAAGGGAAACTGAAACGAATGCGGTTAAAATATGCAGAACATTTATTACAAGAATTACTCGAAGAAGGTTACGAAGGCGATGCCTTATTTGAAGCATTTGAACAAATGATGCTCGACCGCCCACGCCTTCGAATGGATAAAGAAAAATACGCAGAACGTCCAAATCATAAATAATTCCTATCGTTGAACGTCACGAAAAAACCTAGTCGCCACACTTTTCATATGTGCTTGCGACTAGGTTTTCTTTTCTCTCTATTTTCAAAAACTTGTCATGATTTTTGATTTTCTTGGCGTTCTTTTAATATACGTTCGACATATTGTGCTTCTGCTTTACATCCGTAATCGTAATTCGTACCGAGTGTTTCTTGAAGGTGTTCAATCGTTGCGACTTGTTCTTCCGTTGGTGGATCTGTTAAAACACGTTTAATGACTGCGTTAATACGTTTTGCTAAATACTCATGAAATAATGGATTTGCTTTTAACGTATCTGGCAACTCTTCATACCAAAGGGCACGCTCACTAATGTATTCTTGCCAAGCAACCATAAACCCATTTTCAAAATCATAACGATCGATGTTCCATCCAATACTTTCCATATAGTTTTCAAATGTTTGTGAAATGGAACGTGTAATACTTCCTTTAATATTCGGTGTTAATTCTTTCACCATTCATGTACCTCCTCATAGGACTGCATTGATCCATTATACCTCGTCTTGTTTTGGCCCAAGTGCAAACGTTAACTCAGCTTCACAAACGAGTTCACCATCTACTGTTGCTACAGCTTTTCCTTTGCCGATCGGACCGCGCTGGCGGGTAAATTCTACTTCAAGTGTTAATGTGTCTCCTGGGACGACTTGACGTTTAAAACGACAACGGTCGATTCCTCCGAAAAATGCAAGGCGTCCGCGATTTTCTTCTTTTTTTAGTAAAGCAACTGCGCCGACTTGAGCGAGTGCTTCTACAATTAATACACCAGGCATTACTGGATATTTTGGAAAATGTCCTTGGAAATAAGGTTCATTGATCGACACTTGCTTTAACCCTACCGCCCGTTTTTCTTCTAATTCGATAATACGGTCGACGAGTAAAAACGGATAACGGTGAGGAATGATCTCTTGAATTTGTTTTGCATCTAACATATCGTTCCCTCTTTTTCTAAAAAATTATTCAACGCCTCGATATAAGTCAAAAATGTGTGTCCACGTACTCGGACGAAGCACATGGAATGCCGAACCGTCTCCGAGTACACTATAACCTATCATCGTTCCAAATAACACTGCGATGAAGGAGAGTACAAGAAAAATGATAATCCGTAAACGAATCGGGTATTTACGCACACTTTGTCGCTTTTTATTTCGTCTTAACTTTTCTGTCGTTCTTCTTTTTTCGGTCATATGCATACTCCTCACATTAACGGATATTGTTAACGATTCCGAGCATTTGGTCCGCTAACGTGACCGTTCGCGCGTTCATTTGATATAAACGTTGGGTAGAAATGAGATCTGTCAATTCTTCTTCTAATCGAACGTTCGAACGCTCGAGGGCTCCTTGTTGGATTTGGAGATCTCCTTGTTCTACGGGACGTAAAATCTCATCCGGTAAGACGCCAAGTTCTGCTAAATTTTCTGGCAATCCGAGATTTCCAGACGGTAAACGTCGTAAAAAGTCTGGACGATCAATTTCATAAATAGCAAAACGGAACGTATCTTCTGGACCGTCATTATATGTCACGAGTAACTCTCCATCAGAAGATAACTTCATATCTTGAATCCCGTCTCGTACAATTATATCGTTTCCATTTTCATCTAAAATCGAACGTCCTTCTTCATCGACGATCGTCAACGTGTTGTTGCCATTCGAAGAGAGATAAAAGTTTCCTTTACGAGTATAAACATCTTCTGTACGCGTGAGGGGATCTCCTGCTTTCATACTCTCATGACGAATGACGAAATAATGACGAGGATTCGTTAAAGCAAAGTCTAATGAACGATCTGTCACTTGTAATGAGCCTGTCGCTTCATTCGTCTTCACGTGACCTAATTTTGCTCCGACACCGTAGCGAATTCCTAACGCAGACTCACGAGGAGCACGGTCGAGTTTATCATTGTAATGTTGTTGATACAACATCTCTCGAAAGCTCGCTTTTTGTGATTTATATCCGTGTGTATCGACATTTGCTACGTTATTTCCAATCG
>JASKZX010000063.1 GCA_030147435.1 Savagea sp.
AACTCAGTACCACTTTTTTGTTGGGCAAATATTCGTTTTTTTACTCCACAAAGTCGTTTGATTGAAAGTTGTTCGTTCAACATGTTGTTGAAGTAGTTTCTTTTTCAATTCACGTTCAGCAGTTTTTAAAGGAATGCGGTAAATACTTGCGATCTCTTCTGTCGTTAATGCATCAAAACGAATGAGTAAGTCCTCGAGTGATGGCGGGATACTCGGGATGACCTTTTCATCCGTTAGTTCCGTTAAAATTTGTTCATAAATATCATAGCTATACACACCACTTACTTTTAATCCTTCATCTTCAATGTTTTCATTAAAAAAGACGAATGTTGGAGCTGTCTCAACGTCCATTTCACGCGCTAAATATAAATCGATTTGTAATGCTCGAAGTACGTGAGGGGAAGAGAAGTCTCTTTTAAACTCGTCTACGTCTAATTGTAGTTCATGTGCAATATCAACTAATACGTCGAATGATGTAATATCGCGTGTCTGTAATGAAGCATAGAGTAACAGTTTCGATAAAAATCGGAAGCCTGCTCGTTTTCCTTGGAATTCAGCAGCTTTGATCGCTAAGCTAGGAAACGATAAATGACGTTCTTCACAATACGGATTTTTACAACTGATGTTTTGTGCTTCTTTATTCAATGTACGAATAGATGTCCGTAAGACGATTCGTAATGAAAAATATTGTTCATAATCTACTTGGAGACGTCGCAATAATGGTTGTAAAGATAGACAATCCGAGCAGAGTGGGTCGATAAATATATACAATTCAATCGGAGGTGAGCACCTGTTGACTGATGCTCGACGTTCCGAAGAAGTCGCCTGCTGGTTCACGTCACATCCTCCTCCGGTGTGTTAATCATATGGTGTGCAGTAATGACGAGTCGTTTAAAATAAAGCTCTCTTAATTCGCCATCTAAACCAACTTCATCCATCGCTTCACTCATACATTCAAGCCATTCTTGTGCACGTGTAGGAGTAATTGGAAATGGTAAGTGGCGACGACGCATCATCGGGTGTCCATGTTCTTGTGTAAACAGTTGAGGACCGCCGAGAAACTGTGTTTGAAATTGTTTTTGTCGTCTTGCTGTTTCCGTTAAATCGTCTGGAAAAATCTTTGATAAATTTGGATGTTTCGCGACCTTTTCATAAAAAAGGTCAATCATCTTATGAAGACGTTCTTCGCCGATTGCTTCATAAGGGCTAACAGATTGTCGCATATCGTAACAAACTCCTTTATTAACGCTTGTAGTCGTATTTTATCAACGAATAGAACGTTACACAAATAAATAGCCTAGTCGAAAAGAAAACGAAAGAAGAACACTGTACAACGATGTTTGATATGTTAAACTAAGCGTAAGTAAAAAACTAGAATAGAGAGGCGACAATATGCATAATCAAGTAGAAAGTTTTCATAAAGACGGTCAAGAGATTGATCTGCAATTAGCAAAGCCGCTAACAAAAGTGGTACCTGCAGGGACAGTCATTACAGATTCAGACAATCGTTCATTCGTTTATTTATTTGACGAAGGTGAACAATATACATATGTACATTTTAAACAAGAAACGTGGGAAGCGTTAAAAGAAGTATTAAAAAATAAAGTGACGTTGAAAGTGACGATCGATGACGAAAAAGTAGAACTCACAAATGTGGAAGAAGAACTCACGATGTTACTTGATAATATTTATGGCAATAGCAACTATGGGGAATCATTTGTGAAAGAAGTAGAAGAAGCGTTCGACTTTTACTTTCAACAGTAGACAAAGGGAGAGAATGAATGTGATGCATTTTTCGATTCAAACGCGCTATGATAAGTTGTCAGAGGAGCTTGCGAGTAAAGCGAAAAGTTATTTGACGGATTTTGGCTTAGTGTATGATGAGGAAGCACCAGATATCGTTTTATCAATCGGTGGCGATGGAACATTACTACATGCTTTTCATAAATATAGCCATCGTTTAGATAAAACAGCATTTGTCGGTGTACATACCGGACATTTAGGGTTTTATGCCGATTGGAAACCTTCAGAAATTGAAAAACTTGTCCTTTCCATCGCACGTCAAAGTTATGAAGTGATTGAATATCCATTACTAGAAGTAATGATTCATTATCGTAATGAGCAAGAGAGTGCGACCTATTTAGCGTTGAACGAGTCGACAATTAAATCACCCGGAGTCACACTCGTCGTAGATGTAGAAATGAACGGAGAGCGCTTTGAGAGGTTCCGAGGCGATGGCCTATGTATGTCTACCCCTTCAGGGTCAACTGCTTACAGCAAGTCGCTCGGGGGCGCAATCATTCACCCTTCATTAGAAGCGATGCAATTGACAGAAATGGCATCGATCAACAATCGTGTGTTCCGAACAGTCGGTTCGCCACTCGTTTTACCGGCTCACCACTGTTGTACGTTGAAACCTGTGAAAGGACCGGACTTTATGTTGACGGTCGATCACTTACAAATTGTTCATAAAGATGTGAAGGAGATTGAATATCGTGTCGCTCAACAAAAAGTACGTTTCGCTCGATTCCGAGCATTCCCATTCTGGCAACGTGTACACGATGCATTCATCGACAGCGGCGTCTAATAGAGACGACCGCTTTCACCTCATGTTTATCGTCGATGAAGCAAATGATCGAGTGTTGCTGCGTGATTTTTTATATGCTCAACAATTTTCGAGCCGCACATTAACTGCAGTGAAACATCATGGTGGTTTATTATTAGTCAATGGTTCTGAACGAAATGTCCGTTACCTCGTTCGACGTGGTGACCGTGTGGACGTTTACTTTCCAAAAGAAACTCCAAAAGCATCGCTCATTCAAGAAGAAGGTCCTTTACATATCGTAAAAGAAACTTCCTCCTATTTGATCGTTTACAAACCACCTCAACAAGCAACAATGCCTTCAAAGCTTCACCCGAAAGGGACATTAGCGAATTATTTAGCCGCTTATTTAGCAAAGCAACAAGTACCTTCGAATGTTCATATCGTGACAAGACTCGATGTAGGTACATCCGGGCTCGTTTGTGTTGCGAAAAATCGACATATTCATCATCTCTTTAGTGAGCAGTTAAAAAATGAACAATTTCATCGATTGTATGAAGCTGTTGTAGATGGAGAGGTACCATATGCATTACCTTATTTGATCGATGCACCGATTGCGCGTAAAAGTACGAGTATTATTGAACGTATCGTCGACCCGTCAGGGAAACCTGCTCAAACAATAATTGAACGAAAGAAGCTATTAGAAAGTAAAGAGAAGCCACTTACTTTGTTACAATTACGTCTTCTTACCGGAAGAACTCATCAAATCCGTGTACACTTACGTTATTTAGGTTATCCTATCATAGGTGACACATTGTACGGAGGGCGAGAAACAGGTGAGCCAATGATGCTTCATTGTTCTCAACTGCGATTTAAAGACCCGTTAACGAAAAAAGAGGTTACCGTGACTTATCCATTTGAACAAAGTGGTCAGTCGCTGTTTTCCAATGATTGAAGTAGATAAAGGAAGGTGTCTACATGACATTTAAGGAAGAAAAAGCTGTACTCGATGAACAACATCTCATTCAGCTATTAGAAGAGGAAGATATTCGCGCGTTTCGTGACGAGTATTTTGAACTCCACCCTTATGATCGTGCGTCTTTTTATGAAAAAGCACCCGATCATTTACGCCAGCGTCTCTATGCGTATTTATCGCCAAAAGAGATGGGAGAAATCTTCGAAGTTAGTGAGATTCCAGAGAGCCAGTACAAACATTACTTAGAAGAAATGGATACGTCTTACGCAGCGGATATGATTTCGTACATGTTCGTTGACAACGCGGTAGACGTATTAAAAGAACTCGATAAAGCTCAAGTATTGAGTTACTTAACATTAATGGAGGAAGACAAATCACGTGAGATTCGCGCGGTTCTCCATTACGAAGAGCAAACAGCCGGTTCGATCATGACGACAGAATATGTCGCAATTAGTCAAGAAGAGACGGTTGCACATGCGATGCGTAGCTTGAAAGAACAAGCACCGAGTGCAGAGACGATTTACTATGTGTTCGTTGTCGATGATGAAGGACATTTAACAGGTGTCGTTTCATTGCGTGATTTAATTATTGCAGACGACGATACAATTATTCGTGATATTATGAATGAACGAGTCGTTAGTGTACTCGTATCGGAAGACCAAGAAGATGTCGCTCGAATGATTCAAGACTATAACTTTTTAGCCGTCCCTGTTGTCGATTTTCAACAACATATTTTAGGGATTATTACAGTCGATGATATTTTAGACGTGTTAGAAGAAGAAGCATCCGATGACTACTCGAAATTAGCGGGGGTTATCGATATTGACGGAGAAGACTCTAGCGCGTTCGGTGCTGCGAAAAAACGTGCACCGTGGCTATTAATTCTTCTCGTATTAGGAATGCTTACAGCAAACTTAATTGACCTATTTACAGATACAATTTCACAAGTTGCCTTACTCGCAGCGTTCATTCCGCTTATTGCAGGTACTGCCGGAAATAGTGGTACGCAAGCTTTAGCGGTTGCTGTTCGTAAAATTGCGACAGACCGCACAGATGAGTCACGTTGGAAAATGCTTATCCGTGAAGCAGCAACCGGTTTAATTACAGGAGTGATTTCTGCAGTATTCGTGATTGGTCTCGTCTATTTCTGGAAACATAATTTTATCGTTGCCTTACTTGTTGGTGCTGCAATTATGGTGTCGATCTTTGTTGCGACAATTTCAGGAGCGTTCATTCCGCTTCTTATGCACCGCTTAAAAATTGACCCAGCAGTTGCATCTGGTCCATTTATTACGACATTAAATGACGTGATTAGTATTATTATTTACTTCGGCCTTGCAACGATGTTTTTAGATAAGCTTGTATAAAGAAAGCCACTCCGTCTGATTCGGAGTGGCTTTTTTATCTACTTAAAATGATGAAGTTAAGCAATTTTTTTCGTCATCGTTCGGTGCACGATACCAGCATCGATAAAAGGAGCAGAAATCATTTGATAACCGAGCGTCTCGTAAAAAGGAATCGCTTGTACTTGTGCATTTAATACGACTTCTTTTGCACCGAGGGTTTTCGCTTCGCTTTCTGCAGCATCAATTAATGCATGACCAATACGTTGGCTTCGTGCTTCTTCTAATACAGCGAGACGTTCAATCTTCACACGTTCCTCTTCATAAGGACGGAGGCGGATAGTACCGACAGGCTCCTCATCGAGGTAAGCGAGAAGATGGATCGCTTCATCATCAAATTCGTCTAGCTCACGTTCTAAAGGAATTTGTTGTTCTTCGACGAAAACGATTTTACGAATGAGTAAGGCATGACGTTTCATTTTTTCAGTCGTAGCTCGTTCAATACGCATAGGGAAAACCTTCTTTCTTAATATAATCGAAAGGCATAACGGATCGCTCGTGGCACGTCCGGTTGCCAATATTTCCACGTATGGTTTCCTTCAAAAATTTCAAAAAAGTGATCGATGTTTTTTTCTTCGAGTAATTGATGAAGTTCTTTATTCGGCTCAACGAAATCTTTAATCCCATCACCGCTCGTTTTTACTTTCGTTTCGCGGTCGCCGACGACTTGATAAACAGTTGTTGGTAATGAAGGGTTCCAGTTTTCAACAGCTTCAATCACTTTTTCATTGACAAGCGGTGAATGAAGCATCGCTTTACTAAACAGTTCAGGATAACGAATAAGCGTCATTAAAGAAACAGTAGCAGCTAAAGAATCACCGATTAAACCGCGTGCTTCTCGGTCTTGGATCGTCGGATACGTTTCATCGATATACGGAAGTAATTCAGTTGCTAAAAAGTCGATATATAAGTCGTTTCGTTCCCC
>JASKZX010000013.1 GCA_030147435.1 Savagea sp.
GTCTTAATGGAATATTAAGAAGGAAAAAGATTTCCCCGCTTGAGGCGAGGAAATCTTTTTCTAAATAAAGTGAGCGAAAATATCGTATAGTAGAAATAGTCAGTAAAATAAAAGGAGGTTTTACTTCATGTTGACGGATCAAGAAATAGAACGTGTCCACGAAGTAGTTGACGCATTGATTCAACAATTAGAGCGACAAAAATATACAGAACATGAAAGTTTACCATCAGACTTTGAATTAGCGCGTGAATTTAATACGACACGCTCTGTGATTCAAGAGGCGTTAGATACACTCGAAGAAAGAGAATATGTTACTCAAAGATATGGGGTAGGAGTGTTTGTGAACGCTCAACCATTATTTGAAGCAGGAATTGAACAGCTAGCAAGTGTATCTTCAATGATTCGAGCAGCGGGTAGTGAACCGGGTACGATTTATCTCGACATTCAACAGTTTGAAGTCGATGAAGAGTTGAAGGAGATTTTTCAAATAGAGAAAGAAGAGGCATTAGTTGCGATGAAGCGTGTGCGCACAGCAGATGATGTCCCAGTCGTCTACTGTATCGATTATGCTTATGCAAAACAAGTACCGCTCGATAATGAAGGGCTGTACAATGACTCGATTTTTGAAACGATTGAACGAACGAGTAAGCGACCGATCGTTCGAGCGATTGCGCAAATTGAACCTGTCGGCTATGACGAAGAAGCATCGACTCATTTACGTTGTGGAGTAGATGTACCATTGCTGGCACTTTATCAGAAGCACTATAATGATTTAGGTGAAGTCGTTCTTTATTCTAAAAATTATTTTCGTGCAGATAAATTTAAGTTTCAAGTCGTTCGCACGAAATAATTGAATGAGAGGCACGGATTAGCAATGATTGCTAAAAGTGACCTCTTTTTGTATGTTAAATTGATGATTTTGAGGTGAAAGTATGTTTAAAAAAATAGTAATGAATGATGCTGTTACGTTATATGTTCGTCCGACTCAACAGTTTAAAACAGTAACGGCAATGTTTGAGTGGGAAACCGCTTATCAAGTCGACCGAGCAGCTCATCGGGCTGTATTATCCAATGTATTACAAGACTCAACAGAAAAGTATCCGACTTATCGCGCATTAAAGCGTCAACTAGACGATCTTTACGGTGCTTCGTTATTTACAGATGTTCGAATGAAAGGAAGTAGTCATCGCTTTATTTTATTCGGCGAAACGATTCATGAAAAGTATACGCAAGATGCGAACCAGTTTGATCGATGGTGGCGATTGATCGAAGAGATGATTTTTTCTCCGAATGTGAAAGAAAATGCATTCGATGAAGCGACAGTAAAACGAGAGAAACATTCGATTATCGAACGTATGGAAGCAGTGTATGAATATAAAGAGCGTTATGCACGTAAACGATTATTAGAATGGATGCGTCCGAATGATCCAGCTTCTCAGTCAAAATACGGAACAGAAGAAGCAGTGAAAGAAGTGACTGCAGCTTCTCTTTATCAAGAGTATCAACGAATGTTAAAAGAAGATGCATTAAACATTTATATCGTTGGAGATATCGATAGTGAAGAAGTAGAACGTCGCATTCGCGAACAATTTCCATTACACCCTGAGAAAAAAGACATTCCTCAGTACGTCGTGCCAGAAGAACAACCAAAATATCGTTACATTCGCGAACAACAAAAGATGGCACAAAGCCAGCTACAAATCGGTTACCGATTACCGGTTTACTATCGAGATGAGGATTTCTTTACGATGCAAGTTGCAAATGGAATATTAGGAGGATTTTCTCATAGTAAGTTGTTTTTAAATGTTCGTGAAAAAGAAAGTTTAGCATATTCGGTTTCAAGTAGTTATTCTTCCCGATATGGTCTTCTGTTTATTAGTGCAGGAATTGATCCGGATGATGAAGAAAAAGCACGGACATTGATCGATCTTGAAATGACGAAGATGCAACACGGAGCCATTGTCGAAAAAGAATTAAACCAGACGAAAAAACAATTGAAAAATGGACTCAAAAATGCGTTTGATACAGCACGTGGTCAAATCTTTTTATATGAACAATTTGAGCCACTTCTTGAAGAAGTAAACGCAGAAGCGATTGCTCAAAAGTGGGACAAAGTAACTTTAGAAGATGTTCAACGAGTAATGAACAAAGCATCACTAGAATTAGTGTATGTTTTAGGACCGAAAGGAGAGGTTCGCCGTGAAGATTGAAAACATTGAAGCAGTAGATGAAGTCGTCTATTCAGACGTGTTACCGAACGGTTTAACAGTTTTTATTATCCCGAAAAAAGGGTATTCAAAAACGTATGCAACGTTTACGACGAAATACGGTTCGATTGACCGTAAGTTCGTTCCGCACCGTCAAGCACGTCCAATGACGGTACCCGATGGTATCGCTCACTTTTTAGAACATAAGTTGTTTGAAAGTGAAGCAGGAGACATTATGGACGTGTTTAGTGAACAGAGTGCATCTGTCAATGCGTTTACGTCAGCAACACGTACGTCTTATTTATTTTCAGCGACGGAACAAATTGAACAAAATATCGAAACGTTACTCGATTTCGTGCAAGAACCGTATTTCACGGAAGAAACGGTTGAAAAAGAAAAAGGGATTATCGCTCAAGAAATCCAAATGTATGAAGATTCAGCAGATTGGCGTCTTTATTTAGGAGCGTTAGAAGGGCTCTATGAGAAGCATCCGGTTCGTATCGATATTGCTGGAACGATCGATTCAATTCAAGAAATCACAGCCGAGCATTTGTATACTTGTTATGAAACGTTTTATCATCCATCAAATATGGTGTTTTGTGTTGTCGGAGCGGTTGAGCCTGAACGAGTAATGGAACAGATTCGAAACAATCAAGAAAAGAAAGTATTTGATAAAGCAACAACGATTGAACGATTCATCCCAGAAGAGACAGAGGAAGCTTATATTCCGTATCGTGCTGAAAAGATGGACGTGATGAAGCCGAAAGTAAATATTGCACGAAAAGTTATTGAAGTAGATGTTCAAGATCGTGATTATTTACGTCTTCATTTAGCAATGTCTATCGGCTTAGATGCCTTATTCGGTACTTCTTCCTCATTTTTTGAAAAACAGTATGAATCTGGTGTGATTGACGAATCGTTCGGTTATCATTTCACATTAGAGCGTAGTTTTGGTTTCGTATCGATCAGTTCGGATACGTATGAAGAAGAGGCGTTTATTCAAGCAGTCGAAGAAACGTTAGACGAGTTGTCGATCGATCGTGAAGAAGTAGAGCGTCTCATACGTAGACGTACAGGACAGTTCATTCGTGCATTAAACTCTCCTGAGTTTATCGCAAATCAGTTTACGCACTATACGTTTATGAAAGCAAATGTATTCGATACGTTAGAAGTTTTATCTGAATTAACGCTTGAAGATATTCAACGAGCGTTAATGTATATCCAACCGAAGGAGCGTCAAGCGATTTTTGCCATTCATGAGGAAGATGAAAAGTGAAATGGGCGATTATATTAGGGGCATCCGGAGATATCGGTAGTGAAACTGCTCGGAAGTTAGCAGAAGACGGTTGGTCGATTTATTTACATTATGCTCATAATTACAACCGAGTAGAAAAGTTAAGAGAAGAATTAGTAGCTACATTTCCTGATCAACAATTTTTACTCGTTCAAGCAGACTTCACTCAAGAAGAAGCAGCGGATCAACTCGCAGATCAATTGTTTAGCATTCAAGCGATTGTTGTAGCAAATGGTCACGAACTGTTGAAATTGTTAACGGAAACGACGATAGAAGAGATGAATATACTTTGGCGCGTTCACGGTCAAAATCCGATTCGCTTTATCGGACGGATGTCGGAACAAATGCGACAACATAAGCGTTCCTATATAGTGTTCGTCGGTTCTATTTGGGGAACGACAGGTGCTGCGAATGAAGTCGTTTACTCTACAGTAAAAGGTGCACAACATGCATTTGTTCGAGCATATGCAAAAGAATCAGCAAGTAGTGGCATTCGAGTGAATGGAATTGCGCCCGGTTGGATTGAAACACGTATGAATGAACAGTTTGATGAAGAAGAAAAAGAAATGGCAAAAGAAATCATTCCATTACAAGAGATTGGAAAACCATCAGATGTAGCAGAAGTCGTTCGCTTTTTACTCAGTGGACGTGCGGATTATATGACGGGACAAATTTTAAACGTCAATGGTGGATGGTTTATTGGATAATCGTTCCCTTCCCTCTTTTCAGCAGTATCTTTATCCGATATGATAGAAGAAGAGCTTCGACAAAGGAGTGTAAAAGGTGAGCGAATGGTATTTAGAATACGAAATCGTAATTAACCGTCCAGGATTACTCGGAGATATGGCTTCATTACTCGGGATGTTACGTGTCAATATCGTAACGATCAATGGAGTCGGCGGGAATCGTCGAGTGATGCTACTACGTTGTGACAACGATCATCAAGTAAAAAGGTTTGAGTTAATTGCTTCGACGATGGATGCAGTCGCCATTCGAAAAATTCGAAAACCGACATTGCGCGATCGATTAACCGTACGACATGGAAAGTATATCGACTGTGTAGACGATCAATGTGACCGCCGTGTCTATCGATTCGTTCGAGAAGAAATCGGTATGCTCGTCGACTTTATGGCAGAACTTTTCAAAAAAGAAGGACATAAATTAATCGGTGTCCGCGGAATGCCGAGAGTCGGTAAAACAGAGTCTATTGTCGCAGCAAGCGTTTCTGCAAATAAACGCTGGGTTTTTTTATCTTCCACATTGTTAAAACAAACTGTACGGAGTCGTTTAGCAGGAGATGAATTTTCACCGAATAATATATTTATATTAGATGGTGTCGTCACTAAAAATTCAGGAGATGAACGACATATGCAACTTGTGCGAGAAATGATGCAATTGCCAGCTGTTAAAGTTGTAGAACATCCTGATATGTTTATCGAACGAACAGATTATACGCTCGATGATTTCGATTATATTATCGAATTGAGAAAGACGCCTGATGAAGTGATTACGTATGAGCTGTTACGACGGAATGAACAAATGAATCGAAATAGTATATTTAATATTTGATAAGGTAGGTGTTATCCGTGACCGGATTAGGAGAACGTTTAAAAGAAGCGAGAAAGAAAAAAGGATATACGTTAGAAGATGTGCAAGAGATAACGAAAATTCAAAAAAGGTATCTCGCAAATATTGAAGAAGAAGATTATAGCAATATGCCAGGAGCATTTTACGTTCGAGCATTTATTAAACAATATGCCGAAGCAGTAGATGTTGATCCGGAAGAAATACTCGCAATGTATCGCGATAGCTCACGAGAAGAAGAAGTAGAAAAGAAAGAAGAAGAACAACAAGTTGTAAAAGAGCCATTAGCGAAGCCAACATTTGAAATAAGTAGTAATATGCGCGAATGGCTACCGAAAATTGGTGTAGCGGTTGGAATTATTGCCATTATTGCGATCATTTACTTCGTTTATAAAGCAAGTGCACCGACAGCAGATACAGAGTCAGACATCAATAGCGGAGAAGAAGTGACGGTGCAACAACCGAGCGGAAACGATGAAACAGAAGGACAAGTCGTCGTTGAAGAAGAGAAAGAAGAAAAAGAAGAGAAAGATTCAACTCCAGCGAAGAAAGAAAATGAAAAAGATAAAGTAGAAAAAGAAGATGGCAAAGAAGAAGAGAAAGAAGAAAAAGAAGAAGAAGAATCAACGAAAGAAGGAACGCTTGAATTACAATCAACAGCGGGCGAAACTTCAACGTATCGTTTAACAGAAGCAGAGCAATTCGTTCTTACAATTCGTACTTCTGATGAGTCTTGGATCGGTGTAACGGATGAAAATGGTCAAGAACATTTGCCAGAAGGTGCTCGTGTATTAGCAGCAGGCGATGAAGCGACTGTAGATATGTCGAACTCGAAACGTGCACGTATTCGTGTCGGACGTTCTCAAGCGACAGAAATTTATATTAATGGTGAGAAATTTAATTTCCCAACAGAAAAAATTACACAAAACATTGTGATTGAATACGACCGAACAGAAAAGAAAGAGGAATAGTCATCGAGTGAGATGACTATTTTCTTTCTCTTATAAAGTAAAGGAGAAAATCATATGAATTTACCAAATAAAATTACGCTCTCTCGCGTATTAATGATTCCGATTTTTATGATTTTTATGATCGTAGATTTCGGATGGACGACAATTTCATTCGGTGGAACAGAGATGCCGTTAGAACATCTCGTCGGAGCGCTTATTTTCGTCCTCGCATCAATGACTGATTGGCTCGACGGCTATTTAGCACGTAAGCACAATTTAATTACGAATATGGGTAAGTTTTTAGACCCATTAGCAGATAAATTACTCGTCGCAGCGGCTTTAATTATTTTAGTAGAAATGGGGTTAGCGCCCGCTTGGGTTGTCATTCTCATTTTAAGTCGTGAATTTGCAGTAACAGGACTCCGTCTCGTTTTAGTAGGAGAAGGAGAAGTCGTTGCAGCAAGTTCTATGGGGAAAATTAAAACAGTGACTCAATTAATTGCAATTATCGTTTTATTATTTAATAATGCATTTTTTGAAGCGATGAATATACCATTCGGTACGATTATGCTTTATATCGCTCTATTCTTTACTGTTTTATCGGGCATCGACTATTTCTATAAAAACCGTCATGCGTTAACGAAATCAATGTAAGGGGAAAAAAGATGAAAGCAGAAATTATCGGTGTAGGTTCTGAATTATTGTTAGGACAAATTGCAAATACAAATGCACAGTTCATTTCAGCAAGACTTGCTGAAGTAGGAATTGATGTTTATTATCATACAGTCGTTGGGGATAACCCGACGCGCTTACAAGAAGTTGTTCGTCAAGCGCAATCTCGAGCAGATCTTTTAATTTTTACAGGCGGATTAGGACCGACGAAAGACGATATGACAAAGGAAACGATAGCGTCGATGATTAATGCATCATTAATAAGTAATGACGATGCATTGCAGCATATCGAAAGTTACTTTCAACGTCTAGGCCGTCCGATGACAGCAAACAATCGAAAACAAGCGCTCGTCATTGAAGGTTCGACGGTTTTAAAAAATAAAACTGGGATGGCACCAGGTATGGCTGTGACTGATGCGGAGCATACATATATTTTACTCCCAGGGCCACCCCATGAAATGAAGCCAATGGTGACTGATGAAGTAATTCCTTATTTACTCGGTGTCGAAAAAAACAATGAGGTAATCGTTTCACGTACGTTAAACTTATACGGTATCGGAGAAGCAGAAATTGAAACACGAATTGAACATCTTTTAGAAAACCAAACGAATCCAACGATTGCACCGCTTGCCAATTTAAGAGTCGTCAACTTACGTTTGACAGCAAAAGCAAAAACAGAAGAAGAAGCGTATCGTTTAATTGCTCCTGTTGAAGAGGAAATCCGAGAAGAACTGGGAGAATATATTTTCGGTGTTGACCGAGAGACGTTACCTTCAAAAGCGTTAGAAATGATGAAAGAACAT
>JASKZX010000072.1 GCA_030147435.1 Savagea sp.
GATGAACAAGCTGCTAAAATGACGCCTAAAATAAGTGCACTAACTAAAAGTAAATATTTTTTCATTACCAACGCTTCCTTTCATGATAAAATAAATAGATAGAAATTACTTTTCTTCACAAATTATGTCTTACAAGAGGAAATTGTATGAAGTTTTGCCGAAATTCATACAAACTTCTTATGACTTTGTGAAAATAGTGATACATGTACAATAATTTAAAAGAGGTGTAATTTCATTGAACAGATATACAATTATGATTATTGACGATGAACAACAGATGCGCAAATTAATTCGCACATTTTTAGAAAAAGAAGGGTACACCGTCGTCGAGGCAACTGATGGGGCACATGCATTGTCTCTCATTGAACAATTTTCACCACATTTATTAATTGTCGATGTGATGATGCCTTATATGGATGGTTTCACCTTTGCAAGCGAAGTTAAACATATTTCGGACATTCCACTCATCTTTTTATCAGCAAAAGGAGAAGAGTGGGATAAAATTCAAGGGTTGAAGCTTGGTGGAGACGATTATATCGTTAAACCTTTCTTACCTGGTGAACTTCTTGCACGTGTTGAAGCCGTATTACGTCGTTCGTACAATGAGAAGCCAAGCACTGAAAAGTTGAAAGTTGGTCCGATTGTGATCGATAACGAAGCTCATACTGTCACACTTCATGGAGAACCACTTTCACTAACATTAAAAGAATTCGGAGTTTTAAATGTCCTCGCGAAAAATAAAGGACGCGTGTATTCTCGTGAACAGCTCCTTCATCTCGTATGGGGCGAAGATCATCAAAGTAGCGAACGAACAGTCGACACACATATTAAAACCCTTCGATTAAAAATGGGTGAAGCAGGTAGCTTAATCGAAACGGTTTGGGGTGTCGGATATAAATTCGAAGAGTGATCGTTTATGTTAAAACGACTGAACCTTAGTCAAAAAATGCTCGTCGTTCTAGGGCTATCGATTGCATTTACTATTTTATTTTCATTTTTCTTTCTACACTTTTTATACGCAGAACTTTATTTAAAAAGTGTTGAGCGTTCGATCGTTTATCAAGGAGAACGAATGGCTGTCCATTGTGACGATGATATTTTCATGAAAGATAAGTTTGAAAAAATTGAATGGTTTAATATCATTTCAGAACATGAAATGGTTGCAGCTAAAACGACAGAAGAATTAATTGAACATTTCCCTCATGAAATCGATGGAGAGTTATTATTAACTTCCGAAGAGAAACGTTCTTTAATCCAAGGTGAACATATTATTAAAGATGGTTATGTAGAACATTTAGACCGTAACATTATCGGGGCAGTATTCCCAATGGAAAAAAATAATATACGCGTCGGATATCTCTTTATTTATGTTCCACTTGCTGCTATTCAAGATGTCTTTCAACAAGGAATCCCGATTTTACTCATCGTCGGCACTTTATTTTTCCTTTTACTCTTCTTTATTTTACGACGTGTCTGGTACTCACTATTTACACCGATGCGCCAATTACAAATGTTTGCAAAAGAAGTATCCCAAGGAAACTACTCACATCGCGTTCCTGTCGACCGAGATGATGAAGTAGGAGAATTATCAAAAGCCTTTAACGCAATGAGCCGTTCTTTAGAAGAACAAGAAGAACGTAAAAAAGAATTTACATCTAATATTGTTCATGAACTACGTACACCCCTTACGTATATTCGAGGGTATGTGCATGCTTTACGTGAAAAGATTTATGCCTCACCTGAAGAAGCATCACATTACTTAGAAACGATTGATAAAGAAACGACACGACTCAATCAATTATTGAACGACTTAATTGAACTGAATCATTTACAAGAACAAATGTATTCGGTTCATAAGGAGCCGATTCCACTTGCACAACTTTTACATGACACGATCGATTTATTCGCTTTGCAGATCGATAATAAAGAAATTACATTAACACGCGATATTGATGATTCGATTATCGGTTATGCTGATGAACAACGAATCCAACAAGTGTTTTATAATACAATCGATAATGCTGTAAAATATTGTGAACAAGGTGGCCGTATTTCAATTACATTGAGAGAAACAGATACAGATGTACGTTATACGATTACGAATACCGGCGTTACGATTGCAGAAGAAGACCTCGATCGAATCGGTGAACGTTTCTTCCGCACAGATAAAGCTCGTACTCGAACAACAGGTGGCACAGGCCTTGGATTATCGATTGTTCAAGCGATTATCCAATTGCATTACGGCACATTTTCAATCGACAGCAATCCAAGTGATGGAACGACTGTCACGATCGTTTGTCCACCTTTTGACGAGGCAATGAAACTCGAAGAACAGAAAAACAAAGAAAAAAAGTGCTCGAATGAATAATCATTCGGCACTTTTTTCTTATCCTCGATCACATGCTTGTTTCACTTTAATTTGTTTACTACGTAATTGTCCACAAGCTGCATCGATATCTGCTCCGTTTTCATAACGAACACCACATGCAATTCCTCGTTTTTGCAATGTATCGTGGAATTTGCGAATCGCTTCAGGTTTGCTTCGGCGATATTGTCCGTGTTCATCAACCGGGTTATACGGAATTAAATTCACATAAGATAAATGTTTTTTCGATTCTAATAAGTTCGCGAGTTGCTCTGCTTCTTCTACATGGTCGTTTACATCATCAAGTAAGATGTACTCAAATGTAATACGACGGTTTTTCTTACTTAAGAAGTAGTCGATTGCATCCATTAACTCACGAATCGGATACGCACGGTTAATTTTCATAATACGTGTTCGTAACTCATCATTCGGCGCGTGAAGTGAAACCGCTAAGTTAATTTGAATATCTTCTTCTGCAAACTCACGAATTTTCGGTGCAATACCACTTGTAGAAACAGTAATATGACGCGCTCCGATAGATAATCCATCTTGGTCGTTAACAACACGTAAAAAGTCCATTAAGTGATCGTAGTTATCGAACGGCTCCCCGATTCCCATAACGACGATATGGCTGACACGTTCGCCGTTTCCTTCTTCATCGAAGTGACGTTGTACGTGCATAATTTGTTCAACGATTTCTCCTGCTGTTAAGTCGCGATCTTTTTTCAACAGTCCACTTGCACAGAAGCTACACCCGATATTACACCCGACTTGTGTCGTCACACAGACCGAATGTCCGTACGGAAATGTCATTAATACCGTCTCGATTAAGTTCCCGTCTGCTAAACGGAATAAAAATTTAATCGTTCCGTCTTTTGACACTTGCTTTACTTCTTGTTCAAGTGATGTAATGTAAAACTGTTCTTCTAATGCTGCTCGCATCTCTTTACTTAAGTTCGTCATCTCTTCAAATGATTGAACTCGTTTCACATATAGCCAATCCCATAACTGTTGCGCCCGGAATTTTTGTTGCCCGTTTTCGACGAGCCAATTTTCTAACTGTTCTTTCGTATATCCATAAATGGATTGTTTCATTACAAATAACCCTCTTTTCATAATACTCACTAGCTCTTTATCATACGCTACTTTTGTCAAAAACGAAAGCTTCTTACTTTTTCTTCTTTGAATCATTTAAAATTTCTTCACGTAATTGTTGTTTCGCTGTTCGCATATTTTTCCATAAGACAAGAATTTCTAATAAAACGAGAATGACGAAAAAGATTCCTAAACCTGTCGAACCGTTATTAAATGAAAAAATCGCCCCGATTGTTAAAAGAGCAATCATGATTAAATCAAACCACATAGAGACAACCCCTTTTTTATCCAGTGTATCACGTTTTTCAATGAAACGACAATGAAAGAAATATCGCGCTAACCGACAAAAAAGCCTTCCTAAAAGGGATTCTTTTAGGAAGACTCTTTAAATGAGTTCATCTAAATGACGGAAAAACTGCTCCATCTCTTCATCGGTTCCGATCGTAATTCGGAGATATTGATCAATACGTGGATCATGAAAGTAACGAACGAGAACTTTTCTTTTGCGTAACTGTTCATACAACTGTTC
>JASKZX010000087.1 GCA_030147435.1 Savagea sp.
GCTGGCACTAAAATATCGCAATCAAGTGTAAGTAACTCTTCGTTTGTAATCGTATCATCAAATAAAGTCGTTACTGTTCCGAAACTATCGCGACGATCGAGCAAGTAATCAATATCTAACCCTTTCGGATCATAGAGTGCTCCATTCGAATCTGATATTCCTACGATAGTTGCTCCTTTATCTGCTAAAAATTTCGCTAAGAAACTTCCTGCATTTCCAAACCCTTGAACAACTACTCGCGCATTTTCAATATCAATTCCTCGTCGACGAGCAGCTTCTTCAATAACAACCGTTACTCCTTCAGCGCCGGCTTTCGTGCGACCGAGAGATCCACCTAAAACGAGTGGTTTCCCTGTAATAAAGCCTGGTGAGTTTTCACCTTGTAACGTACTATACTCATCCATCATCCAAGCCATAATCTGTGCGTCCGTATATAAATCAGGAGCTGGAATATCAACATTCGCTCCTAATACTTCTTTTAACGCACGAACGTACCCTCGACTGAGACGCTCTAATTCACCTTGTGACATTTCTCGAGGTTCACAAACAATCGCCCCTTTTGCTCCACCGTATGGGAGATCAGCAATTCCTGCTTTTAATGTCATCCATAAAGATAATGCTTTAATTTCATCTGCATTCACCTCTGGAAGTAAGCGAATACCACCTTTTGTTGGTCCGACTGCATCAGAGTGTTGTGCACGGTAGCCTGTGAACACTTTAATCTTTTTATCATCCATTCGAACTGGAATACGAACTTCGATCATTCGTTTCGGTTCTTTTAACAATTCATACATACCTGCATCATAACCGAGTCGTTTTAATGCTTCTTTAATAATTTCTTGTGTAGACGTAAATACATTTAAATTTTCAGTCATTCGTTAGCTCGCCTCTTTTATGAAAGTTTTTGTTTCCGCTATTGTAACATATCCGGGCGGATGATTGCATATATTCTAATTTTTCTAAACAATAGGAAAAGGAGACACACTTCATTCAAGCGGTCTCCTTTATTTGATATCTGTCTTTTCGATCCATTCGTGTAATTTTTCTTTCAATGATTGAAAGCCGATTTCGTCTCTTTCATGTACACGTTTTTCTAATGCGTGTTTCGTTTCAAAAAAACGTCGTTGCTTACGTGGTGGACGTTTTAATGCACGTATTGATAAACTTACTCGATGACGATTATCGTCGATTCCAATCACTTTTACACGAATTGTCTCTCCTATATTCACGTATTGATGAATATCTCGAACATATCCATACGTAATTTCAGAGATGTGAACGAGCCCTTGCGTATTTTCATCAAGTTCTACAAAAATACCGTAAGGCTGAATTCCCGTGACACGACCTGTTACGATATCACCGACGCGATAAATTTTCGTCAATTCGAACAGCTCCTCTAATCGTGCATCTTCTTCTCTACTATATCAAAGGACAGGTAGAGGAGCAAAGTTGAACACTATGAAATCAACGTCTCACAACTTCTTCTTTCAAATTATTCTGAGACAACCTCAATTGATTGAATCGTTACATCTTCATGTGGTTTATCACCGAAGATCATTGTCGGTACCGCTGCGATAGCATCAACGACATCCATTCCTTCAACGACTTGGCCAAATACTGTATGTGCGCCGTCTAAGTGTGGAGTACCGCCATGCTCTTCATAAGCTGCTACAATTTCATCTGGTGTTCCAGGTTTAATCCCCATCGCATCTTTCGCTTGAACGATGAAAAATTGACTTCCGTTCGTGTTCGGTCCAGCATTCGCCATTGAAAGTGCTCCGCGTAAGTTGTAAAGACCCTCATGAAACTCGTCTTCAAAAGGTGCACCGTAAATACTTTCCCCGCCAAAACCTGAGCCGAGTGGGTCTCCTCCTTGAATCATAAAGCCATTAATCACACGGTGGAAGATCGTTCCGTCATAATAGCCATTTTTTGCATGTGTTACAAAGTTTTCAACCGTTTTTGGTGCTTGCTCTGGGAAAAGCTTAATATCAATCGATCCCATCGTTGTGTTCATACGTACTAAAATTTCGCCTTCTTGTACTTCTTTCGTTAATTGTGGATACATATCCATTCCTCCTCTTTTTAATAAGCTCGTTCATTTTACCATACCGCACGATCTCTTGCGATGAGAAAGCATGTCGCTTTCACAACTTCTTTAAGTCGCCTATACTAAATATACACGATTACAGAAGGTAGGTCATAGATTGGACAACGTGCATAAACGGAATTTTATTATTATTTTAATCGCAAACTTCCTCGTTGCAGGTACAATGACGATGATTATGCCCTTTTTATCATTGTACATTGAAACATTCGGGGATTTTTCTGACGCTTACGTACAAAAATGGGCCGGGCTCATTTTCGGGATTACGTTCGTCACTGCATTTATTATGTCGCCGATTTGGGGAAGAGTCGCCGACAAATTTGGATTTAAACCTGTTCTTGTGATTAATGGATTAGGTATTGCTCTTTCAGTATTTCTAATGGGATTTGTAAACAACGTAGAAACATTCCTCTTACTCCGCTTATTAAATGGAGTCGTTACTGGCTTCATTCCAACATCTCTAGCTTTTATTTCAGCGCAAGCAAAACGTGGAGAAGCAGGACGTGTTCTCGGTACATTACAAATGGGTAGTGTCGCAGGTACATTATTCGGTCCCGTACTCGGAGGTTTACTCGCAGATGCTTTCGGATTTCAGTACACATTTATCATTACAGCAACTGCAGTAGCAACTGCAGGAATTCTCGTTCTATTCGGTATCGAAGAAGTACAACGAGAAAAACAACAAAAAGAAATTGTCTATTCTCGTCAAACGATCGTCAAAAGTATTTTATTCCATCCACTGATGATGACGATCATGGTTGTAACTACACTTATTCAAATTGGAAACTTCAGTATTCAACCTCTCTTGTCACTTTACGTTTCTCATTTAACAGAAGCTGAAGAAGTTGCATTTTTAGCAGGGCTCACCTTTAGTGCAACAGGTGTCGGTAGTTTCTTGTTTTCTCGTCAATGGGGAAAACTCGGCGACCGGATCGGTT
>JASKZX010000098.1 GCA_030147435.1 Savagea sp.
GTTGGCATTGATAATAATTCATCTAGCTTTTTTTGTTGTAAGTCTTTCTCATTTGTCACTTCTATCATCTCCCTTAGTATTTTCAAGTAGTTTACGTTTTTTTAATGAGACGTCTAAATAATCGAGATCTAGTTTTAACCGCTCAACATCTGTTGCACGAACACGTTTTAAATCGGTTTCTAATAATGCAGTAACATCCATTAGTTTATCACGCGCTTCTTGCAAAGCAATTTGCATATGAGCATCTCTTACCGGCTCTGCTGAAAGATCGGCATATGTTGTCATAATCGATACAGCGGTATCTAAATGGGCATAGAAAAACGTATCGACGTAATAAAATTTTTGAGGGTCTTTTTCTACATTTTGAATGATGCGTTCTGTTAATTGAACAATTTCATTCATTCGTTGAAACGAATAATTTGAACGAATATTTCGATAAGCAAACATGAGCTGACGTTTTTTACGACGAGCTTCTGTTAAGTGACGACGAATCTCTTGATATTCTACTCTCGATAATCCTGCAGCTTCTGCCTCTCGTTTGTTTTGGAAAAAGTGACCGAGTTGAACAGTACCCCAATACGATAAAATCCAAGGAATCGTTACTAAGAAAAATTGGCCATCACTTATATTAATCATCGTAATTAATACGACAATACTAACTGAAAATGCGATTAAATGGCGTGTAAAAAAATATTTTAACCGTTTTAACATATTACTCGCCTCCTTCTCTTTTGTACGTTTCAAATAAGTAAAAAGTTTCATCTCTTCTTTAGTATACGCTAATTTCTTTTTAACCGATATGAAAAAGCTAAGAGGGCGATCATGGAAACTCTATCGAATGTCCTAATTTTCAAAATAGAAAGCAAATATCATTTCAAAAATCAATATTTTTGTTAGAATAGAGTTGATTTAGTTTTAAAGGAGGACTTGAAATGTTTGAAGTGATTTATATGAAAGCAGATTTCGAACCTTGGTGGATGTTTGAAGGTTGGGAAGAACATATTGAAGATCGTACAGCTTTTACTTCTTTTGATGAAGCAGTGAATTATTTACAACAGACAGTCCAATCAATGAAAGCCCAGTATGAGTTTGTAGAAGCAAGAAAAAATTGTTATATTGCTTTTTGGACAGCAGCCGAACAATGTTTCTGTGAAGATTGTGATGATGATTTACAAACATATCATGGATTAATCTTTATGAAAGACGGTCAACCGCATCCTTTAGATTTAAAAGAACTTGTAGGGATTGAACAAAAAGAGACGAATTTTTAAGAAAGTGTTTGACAAATGAATTCATTGTGCTATAGTTAAGGTAATGAATGAGACGTAATAGAGACGGCTCACTAGCAATAGTATCACCGAAGTTAACGTATTCACATATTATAAAAAGTGATCGGCGTTGTCGGTACTTTTTATAATATGTGAATTTTTCTTTTGCGACAAGTTCATGTATTACTAGCATTTATTATTTGGAGGTTTTTTCACATGAAACAAGGTACAGTTAAATGGTTCAACTCAGAAAAAGGTTACGGCTTCATCGAAGTTGAAGGCGAAGACGACGTTTTCGTACACTTCTCAGCTATTGAAGGAGAAGGCTTCAAAACTTTAGAAGACGGACAAGAAGTAGAATTTGAAGTTGTAGACGGCGACCGCGGTCCACAAGCTGCAAACGTAGTAAAACTTTAATTCTTACAACTCAAGACACTCGAGAGTTTCTCTCGAGTGTCTTTTTATTTTGAAGATAAGTTCTATTTCAAATTCAGAACTAAAAAAAGTGTGAAGAGCATAAAAGTCTTCACACTTTTATGATGAAAACGATCAATCTTTACTGATCGTCATTTCATCAATGACCCATTCGTTTACTTTTACTGTTTCTTCACCTTTTACTAGACGATCTGTTTGAGCGATCAATCCATAACCTTCTGCAAAGTAGCGTGTTGAAACTGTCTCTGCATCATCATCTGATTCGGATACAATCGTACTTTCTGTGATGACGACATTATCAAATGTTTGTAAAGGTGTTTTTAATGTTTCATGTACAGCAATGACTTCTCCTAATCCTCCAACTTCATCTCCTTTATGTAAAGGAAACTGGAAAACGACAGTTCCTTCTTTGAATGAACGAACTTCGTCTAAAGAAGGAAGAGGATCTTCTTTTTTGACAGATGCTTCATGAAGGCGGTAAATAATCCCTTCTTCTTCATCGATGCGATAAATCGTTTCGATGATTGCATCGTTTGTATCCATTCGCGAGATCACTGTTGCTTTACTGTATGGGCGAAAATATTGTACTGTGAGGCCTTTTTCATTTCCTTCTTTTTCAATGAAAGATTGACTCGTTCCGTCTTTAGGGAAAAAGTTTTCAGGTGTAATCGTCGCAAATGGTTTTTCTACTTCATTTTTATCGTCTTCTTTTTCTGTTTGCACAATGCCATTTTCTTCTACTCCCGGCATGAGTGTTTCTTTTTCAGCTTCATTTTCTCCGCTACATGCAGCGAGGCTCATCGCTAAAGCAATAGCGCTGAAAGTAAGTATTCTTTTTTTCATCCGTAGTCGTCATCCTTTTTTCTGATTATTTTTTGAATGCAAGTATATCATAAGCATTCTTGAATGCAAGTAGTGATTCATTTATGGTGGAGTGAGGAAGGAGATGATAAGATTGAGCGATTATTTAATGAAAATAGCGACTTGTCATTTAGAACACGTATTACCGATGACAGAATCGATCGAACAGTTACTCACTCACTGTGATGATTTAATAGAAACAGCGAGTCAATCAGCGAAAAATGCTTTGCGTGAAAGAGATTTTATTCGTCACGAAAAAGAAGTCGACTTGATCCAACAGACCGCTGCGCTCGAAGAACAATTACGGAAATACCGAGGAGAACTTACCCTCGTCACTCTTTACAATGATTGGCTTCATTTACGCCCTGTTAGCTACATCTGGCGGGGTGAAAAGACAACGATTGAAACATGGAAAGATATGTACATACAAATTGCTACTCAACTTTATCAAGAGAACGAACAATCTTTTGAACAATATACTGTCACAGATGCAGCTTATAGTAAACAGAAAGAAGTAGTTCGTGGCCTCGTTGCTATCGGACCATACTTTGTTAAAACATATAATAGCACACAAACGATTCGCCGATTAATCAAAGACTTATTCATCCATTTCGATGAAGACCCGATGCAGTTACTCATCTTTATCGAACCAAACAAATAAACGAAAAACATCCCTTCCATTTGATTACGGAAGGGATGTTTTTGTACGACTATTTATTTTCTAAAGCTAATTCGACATACTCATCAAACGTCATCACTTTATCGAAAATTGTACCATCTTCTCGGATCTCGATAATCCGGTTTGCGATCGTATTAATGAACTGGTGGTCATGAGATGTGAACACCATCGCTCCTTTAAAATCAACGAGACCGTTGTTTACCGCTTGAATCGATTCTAAATCTAAGTGGTTCGTCGGCTCATCAAGAAGTAAAACGTTCGCACCTGAAAGCATCGAACGAGAAAGCATACAACGTACTTTCTCTCCTCCTGATAAAACAGCAGGTGCTTTTTTCGCATCTTCTCCAGAAAACAACATACGTCCTAAAAATCCACGAAGGAATGTTTCTGTCTCATCTTCTGGTGAAAATTGACGTAACCAGTCGACGAGTGTTCCTTTTTCGTCTGTAAAGAAGTGCCCGTGATCAAGAGGAATATACGTTTTCGTCGTCGTCACTCCCCATTTCACAGTACCTTCTGTCGGTTCTATCTCTTCTGCTAAGATGTCGAGAAGCGCTGTTTTCGCTAACGGGTTACCGAGTAAAATAATTTTATCTTCACGGTCCATCGTAAAACGGATATTGTCGAGCAATTTATTACCGTCTTCATCAACGTATGTGACACCGTCTAATGTCACGACATCATTTCCAATTTCGCGATTCATTTTAAAGTTCACATATGGATAACGGCGGCTTGATGGTTTAATATCTTCAAGCTCGATTTTTTCCAACGTTTTCTTACGACTCGTCGCTTGTTTCGACTTCGATGCGTTCGCACTGAAACGCGCGATAAAGTCTTGAAGTTCTTTCATTTTCTCTTCTTTTTTCTTATTTTGTTCTTGCGCAAGTTTTAATGCGAGTTGACTTGATTCGTACCAGAAATCATAGTTTCCAGCATACAATTGAATTTTTCCGAAATCAAGGTCAGCAATATGCGTACAAACTGTATTTAAAAAGTGACGGTCGTGAGAAACGACGATAACGGTATTTTCAAAGTTCATTAAGAAGTCGTTTAACCATTGAATCGCCGCTAAATCTAAATGGTTCGTCGGCTCGTCAAGAAGTAAGATATCAGGATTACCGAATAATGCTTGAGCGAGTAATACTTTCACTTTTTGAGACCCTGTTAATTCATTCATTTGAACGTGGTGAAGATCATCGGTAATGCCGAGACCTTGTAAAAGAATCGCCGCTTCAGATTCTGCTTCCCAACCGTTCATTTCAGCGAACTCTCCTTCGAGCTCCGCTGCGCGCATGCCGTCATCTTCCGTCATATTTTCGCCTTTTGCATAAATTTCTTCTTTTTCTTTCATGACACGATATAATTGCTCATACCCCATCATGACCGTATCGAGTACTTTTTCATCATCGTAAGCGAAGTGGTCTTGTTTTAACACAGCTAAACGATCGTCTGGATTCATTACGACAGAACCTTCTTGTGGTTCAAGTTCTCCCGATAAAATTTTTAAAAACGTAGATTTCCCAGCACCATTGGCACCGATGAGCCCGTAACAATTTCCGGGGTTGAACTGAATATTGACATCTTCAAATAATTTACGGTCGCCGAAGCGTAAACCGACATTTTGTACTGCTAACATGTAAAGCATTCTCCTTTTAATTGCGATGCGCTCATTATACACGAAAGGGCCTCAAAAGTCCGTTAAAATTCATCGATTTTTGAAACAACATGAAGCATTTTGAACAAATAGTATGACTATACTATAATAGACAAGCATTGACAGAAAGGGAACTTCTCAAAAAGGGGAACGTCTATACATAGTATGTAAGAGTTTTGTTTAGGAGGTGTCGCCTGATGGCTAAAAAAAGAACACGCAGAACACGTAAAAAAAGACGACTATGTCGCTGGGTAGCATTACTATTTGTAGCAGGCATTGCCGTCATAGGCACATACATTATGACACAATATGAAAAAGGGAAGTTGAGTGTCGAAGGAGCTTCTTTTTCTGAAGACTTTACCGGAGACGTGCACGAACCGACGAGTCCAGAAGTAGAAAACTTTTTATTACTCGGAGTCGATGATGACGGCACAGACACATATCGAACGGATACGATGATGGTCGCGTCATGGGATAAAAAAGACGGATCGGTGAAATTGATTTCATTTATGAGAGATATTTATGCCGTCATACCGGGACATGATGCGCACAAACTAAATGCAGCATATGCATTAGGTGGCGTGCAAACATTGAAAGATACGTTAACGAGCATGTTTGACTTACCGATTCATCATTACGTCCTCGTCGATTTTGAACGTTTCGAACAAATTATCGATATCGCATTTCCAGAAGGAGTCGAAATTGACGTCGAAAAAGATATGTCTTATCGAATCGGTGTCGACTTACGTGAAGGAAACCAACGATTAAACGGAAAAGAATTGCTCGGCTATGCGCGATTCCGTGCAGATGATGAAGGAGATTTTGGTCGTGTGCGTCGTCAACAACAAGTCATTCAAGCAGTGAAAGATGAAGCGTTAAATGTATATACATTACCGCAACTTCCACAAGCATTAGGGGCTGTATCACAACTTGTTGCAACCGACTTAACGACGAAAGAACAACTATCAAAAGCGATGGCTTATGCCGTTCAATCAAAAAATACGATTGAAACATTACGTATACCCGTAGAAGATGGATTCGAACACCGTCGCGATCCTGCACTCGGTTGGGTCATCGATGTCGATGCTTATAAAAATAAAGAAGCAATTGAAGCGTTTTTAAATGGAGAATATAGGGAATACGAAAAAGAAGAATCGACTCACTAAGGGGGAACTGGGATGAATCACAAAAATATGCGGTCCACCCGTCCTCTCATCGCTTTACTCGGGGGACGGACAACATTGTTCGTCCTCGCTTTACTCGTGATGATAGGACTCATTATTTTATTGTTTTCACAAGTATCTTTTATTTTTAAACCGCTCCGTGTCTTTTTCTCGATCGTTATTTTACCGATCGTACTAGCGGGTGTTTTATATTATTTACTCCGCCCGATTTTACGATTGCTTGAAAAATGGGGAATGTCTCGAGGATGGGGAATTGCGACGATATTTTTAGGTGGAACCGGATTTCTCGTTTTACTAGTTTTTCTAATATTTCCTTTCTTAAAAGTACAAACGATGAATTTAATCGAAGAGTTTCCTACATATTTTAAACAGTTCATTTATAATATTGACCATTATTTCCAAACGTCTGCTATATTTTCATCGTATTACAACAACCTCGATGTCAATATTGCTCAATTTTTCGAAGGAGATACGTTGAAATCACTCGGTCAAGTGACAGGAAATGCACTCGGCAGCATCGCAACAGGTGTAACGAGCTTGATCGGAACATTGACAGGTATTATTTTATCAATCGCCACTGTTCCGTTCATCTTATTTTACTTATTAAAAGACGGGGAAAAATTACCACGCCACGTCGTTCAATTACTTCCGCCACGTATGCGTGATGATGCAGAGAAAATGCTTCGTGACTCTGATCGTCAACTAAGTGCATACATTCAAGGACAAATCATCGTCGCTATTTGTATCGGAATTATGGTGTCGATCGGTTTTTACATTATCGGCATGAAATATGCTGCGCTTCTCGGTATTCTTGCAATGTTTACATCAGTAGTACCGTATATTGGGGCAATGATTGCGATCACCCCCGCTGCGATTATCGCGCTCGTTACGAGTCCATTTATGCTCATTAAACTCGCTGTCGTTTGGACAGTCGTCCAGCTAGTCGATAGTAAATTTATCTCTCCTCAAGTTATGGGGAAATCACTTAAAATTCATCCGATTACGATCATTTTCGTTCTCCTTACATCAGGAGCGCTCTTCGGAGTCGCTGGGGTATTACTCGGAATTCCAGGATATGCGTTATTAAAAGTAGTCGTGACACATGGCTTTGATTTATTTAAAAAGCGTTACGACCGGATTTATGGGGAAAGTGACAATCTATCTTATGCGATGACGACGAAAGAAGTCGAAAAAGAAACGAACAATCACTAGAAAAGGGGTTCCTTTTCTAGTTTTTTTATGAAAGAAAAAAGATTTCAGCTAATGCATACATAGTTAATAACAATAAAAAAATTATGTAAACTAAAAGGAGGATAAAATGAAACGTTTCAAATATTTCTTTAAAAAGCGAACGACACTTGCAAAAGAAGCTGTCCATTCTCTATCTTATGACATTCCGAAACTTGAAAAAGAAATTGAAATTCTCTTTCATGAGCTCGGACACGATGTACCATTTCCTGCTGGAAATATTCAACAAGCGACCGATTTAGAACTAGACGTCTTATTAAGCGTATTACAAGCAGAACAAGCGAAAAAAAGTGATACGTCCTTCCTTTTAACGATATTTTCAAGTATTATCGGATTAATCTCTGTCATTACGACCGATTTACTCGAAGGATGGACGATTCGCCATTTATTAATTGCGGTCTTTATTTGGACGACCTTATTAATGATCGTTCAAAAGTTTTACGACCATCGAATGGAACGACTCACTTTACTCAGTGCATATATTGAAACGTACAAAGCGCATCGCAATCGATGAAATAACTAGAAAGAAAGTAGTGAACTTATGCGCCAATTAACGATTATTCAACTTAGCATGAAGCGGATCGTGCACAATCCGCGTGCGTATTTATTCGGATTTTTATTTTTACAAAGTATTCGCTGGCTTATTGCCGCACCGATCATTACATTTTTATTTTATCAATCGCTCCGTCTCTCAGGTTTATCGAGTGTGACGAATGCCAATATTCAATATTTACTCGCGCATCCTGGAGCGCTTGCCTTACTAACTGTACTCATTTTTTTACTCACCTTACTCATCTTTTTTGAGTTCGGGTATTATTTTTTACTCGCTTATAGTGATCGTCACGGAAAAAAGACGACACCGGTGGCGATCGTTCAACAATTAATGAAAAAAATCCCGAAATTTTTCACGATGCATACGATCGTTTTTACGATTTACTTTTTCTTATTACTCCCTCTTGCATCTCTCGGGTTATCGTCTTCATGGACAGACTCACTACACATTCCCCGTTTTATTACGGATGAGTTAATGACGACGACGAGTGGGAAAATATTGTTTTTCGGTATTCTCGCGCTCGTGTTACTCATTAATACACGATTTGTTTTCAGTGTTTATTATTTTGTCATTGATCCTCATGAAACGTTGCGAGGTGCTTTACGAAAAAGTTGGCACCATTCACGTGGGAAAACGATTCGTATTATTACGTCGCTTGCAGGTGTTTTACTTACGATGATCATTCTTGTCATCTCTTTCGGTTTATTTATTTTCACTCCTCTTTATATGGGAGAGGCAATTTTCGAGAAACATTTGCCGGTTCTTGCGGCGATGAGTTTGACACTCTTTCAAGGTGTATTATTTATCGCAGGCGCTCTCCTTCAACCACTGTTAACAGAAGCGGTCACTGTGATGGAAGGAGAAGAAGGAGCACGCCCCGAAACGATTCAATTTACGAAAAGAAAATGGGTAAAACATCCGAAAGCACTTACCATCCTTTTACTTAGTGGTTTTTTCGGGATGAGTGCGATTCATTATGTGACATTGACAGAGACGGTGTATCAACCGGTGACAAAAATTGTCGCGCATCGCGGCTACGCAGCGGTCGCTTTAGAAAATACGATCGCAAGTTTAGACGCTGCCGCAAAAGCTGGTGCTGATTATGTCGAAATGGACATTCAAGAAACGAAAGACGGAGAGTTTGTCGTCTATCATGATGAAACGCTCCGTCGTCTCGGTGGAACGAATGAAAAAGTAAGTGATTTAACATTAGAGGAACTTACAAATCGGACGATTTCAAACGGGACGTATACTGAACGTATCCCATCATTTGATGAATATATCGACCGGGCGAAAGCATTAGATATTGCCTTACTCGTGGAATGGAAAACGTATACAGGTTCGACGAAGGATCAAGCTGAAAAACTTGCGCAATTACTCGAAGAAAAAGAAGTACTCGGAGAATATATCGTGCAGTCGCTCGATTTACAATTTTTGCGTCATTTAGAAGCCGTCGACCCACGCATTCAAACGAGTGATATTTTTGCGATGAATATAGGAGGCGTCCCGGATACACCTGCGATGTACCTCAGTATCGAAGATTTCTCGATTCGTCCATCATTTATGAAACAATTGTCTGAGGAAGAAAAATTATTATTCGTTTGGACGGTAAATGAAGAACGTCTCATGCATGAATATATGCAGCTCGGTGTACACGGTCTTATTACGAATTACGTTTCAGATGCGGTGCGCGTGCGTGACTATTATGAAGAAGAGATCGGACTATTTGACCGAGTCGTTTGGATGGCCCGCCAAACGAAAATCGCAACAGGTTTATAATGATTGTCGTCTTTCTCACTTTTTTACAAAAAAGTTGACAAAAGAAAAAATGTTCGTTACAGTACGAAGTGTACCAGAGGGTACAGAGTTGAGATGAGAGTAGAAGAGTAGAGAAATCAGAGATTTGAGAAGAGTATTCGTCATTATGTTAAAAAGAGAGAGCGTACGGGTGGTGGAAGTACGCACATAAGGCGATGAAATGGACTCAAAGAGAGCTCCTAAACAAAAAGTGAACGAGCCGGGAAGCGCCCGTTATCGCGCATCATGAGTGAAACGATAGGTGGCACCGCGCAATAGATGCGCCCTTTTACACAAATTTTGTGTGAAAGGGCGTTTTTTGTCTTCTTTCTGATTTCTCGTAAAGGAGAAGAGCAAATGGAAAAACAGTTTTTGTACGCCCCGAGTGGGCAAACGCCATTCATCGGAGAAGGAATCGATGAACGATGGACGAAAGAAGATGGTAAGTGGTTCATCAACAATGAACGAACGACACTTACGGACCGAAAAATGTATGAACGGATGAAACAGAGTGATATGCCGTATGTCGTGCTCATTACAGATCCTGTTACACGTCATCTACCGAAAGTATATCCGTTTCCGGAAGTCGTTTGTATTCGTCCGAAACGTCACATTCCTCATTTACGGAAAGAAAAAGCTGAATTTTCAGAGTCTTTCGTTCGACAGTTGTCATGGACGAAAGAGGACTTTCATGCCGCTCAACGCGCAGCGGAGCAAGTCGTGTTATCTGAACGGCTCATTTATCGTTATGAAGGCGATCCGATTGCAAAGTTTCAGGCAACATGTATGAACGAACAATATACGACGCGTTTTTTTATCGAAGATGAAGAGGTGACGACATTCGGTGCGACACCAGAAGTGATAGCGGAGAAAACGAAAGATTGTTTTGAAACGACAATTTTAGCAGGGACCGCTCCAGTAGAACGACTGGAAAAATTACAAACGACGAAAGAAAAAGAAGAACATGAGATGCTCGTTCAAGCGATCACTCAACGACTTTCGATTCCGTTTGAGCAATCGAGTC
>JASKZX010000110.1 GCA_030147435.1 Savagea sp.
TTAGAGGAAGAAGAAGCTCATAACTTAAATTTATTGATGGATATTCCGTTAGAAGTTACAGTTGAATTAGGCCGAACAACACGTGAAGTTCATGAAATATTAGAGATGTCAGGTGGCTCAATTATAGAATTAGATAAGTTGGCAGGAGAGCCCGTTGACATCTTAGTGAATAATCGACATATTGCAAAAGGTGAAGTAGTTGTAATCGATGAAAACTTCGGTGTTCGAATTACAGATATTTTAAGCCAAACGGAACGAATGAATAACTTAAAATAAATGAGTGAAAGGGAGTATTGAAATGAGCAAGAAAATTTTAATTGTAGATGATGCAGCATTTATGCGTATGATGATCAAAGATATTTTAACGAAAAATGGTTATGAAGTTGTAGGAGAAGCAGAAAATGGGGCAGAGGCAGTTGAGAAATATTTAGAGCTTCAGCCAGATCTCGTAACGATGGATATTACGATGCCAGAAATGGATGGGATTGCAGCACTAAAAGCAATCAAAGAAAAAGATAGCGATGCAACAATTATTATGTGTTCTGCAATGGGACAACAAGCGATGGTCATCGATGCGATTCAAGCAGGAGCAAAAGACTTTATCGTAAAACCGTTCCAAGCAGACCGTGTAATTGAAGCTATTGAAAAAGCGTTAAGTTAAAGCGATGAGGATGATGAGCATGATGAAGCGTATCGTCACTGTCATTTCTCTCTTCATCATACTGTTAGGCGCTACTCCTTCATATGATTCTTTCGTTCAAGCGAAAGAACCATCGATTAAAGATTGTTTAGAAGATGAAGGAGAGTGCCGTGAGAAAAAGGGTGAACAACAACCGGAAGAAGTAGCTGAAACGAAAAACTCGATTACCTTTTGGACATATGTCAAACTTTTATTAGCTTTTGCCTTTGTAATTGCTCTATTATATGGGCTATTACGTTTCATCAATCAAAGAAACCAACAGATGACAAAACATAAATTGATGAAAAACCTTGGTGGCGTACCTTTAGGTCAAAATAAATCTGTTCAGCTCGTCGTCGTAGGAGATCAATATTTTTTACTAGGTGTTGGTGAAACGGTTCAATTGTTGAAAGAGATTAATGATGAAAAAGAGAAAGAGCGTTTACGTCGTCTTGTAGAAGATGGTCAGCTTTATCAAACTGAACAAGGAACGCTTATCGATTACATAAAAGATTTATTTCAACAGAAGAAGAAGAAAGAACAGTCATCTGAAGCAAATTTTCAGCAGTTGTTTGAAAAAGAATTAGAGAATACAAAGCGAAAACGTCAAAAGAAGATGAATGAAGTTGTCGAGAAGGAGCGAGAGAAAGATGAGTGATTTTTTACAAACATTTTCAGGTGCAGACGCTGGTAACGTATCAACAGCTGTCCGTTTGTTATTATTACTTACTGTTTTATCGCTCGCTCCTGCTATTTTAATTTTAATGACTTCATTTGCTCGTATTGTCATTGTACTTTCATTCGTACGAACAGCTCTAGCAACGCAGCAAATGCCACCGAACCAAGTGTTGATAGGCCTTGCGCTATTTTTAACGTTCTTTATCATGGCGCCTACTTTTCAAGAAGTAAACAAAGAAGCATTAACGCCATTGTTTGAAGAAGAAATTACACTCGATGAAGCATATGAGCGTGCGAGTGTTCCGATGAAAGAATTTATGGCCGATCATACGAGGCAAAAAGATTTAGAATTGTTTTTAAATTACAATCAAATGGAGCGTCCAGAAACGATAGAAGAAATTCCTCTAACGATGATGGTTCCAGCATTTGCTTTAAGTGAGATAAAGACAGCCTTTCAAATGGGGTTTATGATTTTTATTCCGTTTCTCGTGATCGATATGATTGTAGCAAGTGTTTTAATGTCAATGGGAATGATGATGTTACCACCAGTAATGATTTCTTTACCATTTAAAATACTTTTATTCGTTTTAGTTGATGGATGGTACTTAATTATTCAATCATTATTAGAAAGTTTTTAGGAGGGGGATATAGATGTCGGGAGATATGGTCGTTGCCATTGCTGAACGAGCAATCAGTGTCATTTTATTAGCTTCAGGTCCCCTTCTAATTATCGCATTATTAACAGGTTTATCTGTCAGTATTTTCCAAGCGACTACACAAATTCAAGAACAGACATTAGCATTCGTACCAAAAATTATTGCTGTATTAGTAGCGATCGTTATTTTTGGACCTTGGATGATCGCACAAGTGACTACATTTGGCGCAGAGATTTTTGGTAATCTTTCGCGTTATGTCGGGTGAATGAAATGGAACAGCTACTCGAACAAGCATATCCATTCGTTACTGTGTTTTTACTCGTATTTGCTCGAGTGAGTGCTTTTTTTGTTACAGTACCGATTTTTTCATATCGTTCACTCCCAGTTGTCCCACGAATATTTATTGCACTCGGCTTAGCGGCGACGATGACTTCTGTTATAGTTATTCCAGAAGAACCATTGATCATTGATAGCATTTATTTATTACTCGTCATTAAAGAAGTCATCATCGGTTTATTGTTAGGAATGATCGCATTTATGATCATGTCAGCGATTCAAATTGCCGGTGGGTTCGTTGACTTCCAAATGGGGTTTGCAATCGCAAACGTGATTGATCCTCAAACAGGTGCTCAGTCACCATTACTCGGCCAATTTTTTAATGTGTTAGCTATGTTGCTATTGCTCGCTTTAGACGGACATCATTTGATACTAGATGGCATTTATTATAGTTATCAGTTTTTACCGATAGATCAATTAGTATTACATGTTGAGGATGGACGAATGGCGCAATTTGTCGTGCAAACATTTGCTGCAACATTCGTCATTGCCTTTCAAATGGCTGTACCTGTCGTTGCGACATTGTTTTTAGTCGACTTAGCTTTAGGAATTACAGCAAGAACAGTACCTCAGTTAAACATATTCGTTGTAGGATTCCCGATAAAAATAGGGGTCAGCTTTTTAGTCTTATCAGCAATGGCTGTCGTTTTACTAACCCTTGTTCGAAAGCTGTTTGAGCTTATGGCCGTTAGTATGAGAGATTTAATGCTTATTTTAGGAGGCGGTTAAATTGCGTCTAACTTTAGATTTGCAGTTTTTTGCTGGTGAGAAAACAGAAAAAGCGACTCCTAAAAAAAGAGAAGATTCTCGAAAAAAAGGACAAGTTTTAAAAAGTCAAGATGTGACGAGTGCTCTCGTATTATTATCTGTTTTTTTGTTTTTGTTTTTTGCAGGGAGTTTAATGGGAAAACAAATCTTTCAGTTTTTCCATCAGTCATTTACTGAATACATAACAATTTCAGATTATACATCCGATGACTTAATGCTTATTTATATCGAGATGTTATTTCAAGCAGGTTTGATCGTTTTACCAATTATGATCATCGCAGTCATCGCAGCAGTGAGTGCGAACCTCATTCAAATTGGCTTTTTATTTACAACTCATCCGTTGAAATTTGATTTAAAAAAGATTGACCCTATTAAAGGAGCAAAGCGAATTTTTTCCATTCGTGCAATTGTCGAGCTGTTAAAATCGGTATTAAAAATTACCTTTATCGGTTCAGTTACATTTTTAATCGTTTGGGCGAATTTAGGTGAAGTTTTAGCACTTTCTTTAAAGACACCTGCAGAAACGTTAGCAGCTGTTGCTCGGCTCGTTGCGATTATGGGGATCATTGCATCTTTTGTTTTATTATTTATTTCGATTTTAGACTACTTTTATCAAAAGTATGATTATGAAAAAAACTTACGGATGTCGAAACAAGACATTAAAGATGAATATAAAAATATGGAAGGGGACCCACTCATTAAGTCTCGAATTCGTCAAACGCAAAAAGAAATGGCGACGCGTCGAATGATGCAAGAAGTACCAGAGGCCGATGTCGTAATTACGAACCCTACCCATTATGCGATTGCATTGAAGTATGAAGATGAAGAGATGGCAGCGCCGATTGTCGTTGCTAAAGGAGTAGACTTCGTCGCTCAAAAAATAAAAATGATCGCAAAAGAACATGATGTCATGCTCGTAGAAAATCGGCCGCTTGCTCGAGCGATGTACGATGAAGTAGAGATTGATGAAGAAGTACCTGAAAAGTTTTTCAAAGCAGTAGCAGAAGTATTAGCATACGTCTATCGAATGAAACGTAAAATTTAGTGAGGAGGGGATGGCGTGCAATTTAGAGATGTTGGTGTATTAGCTGCGGTAATTATGATTGTTGTTATGCTAGTCATCCCATTACCGTCATGGTTGTTAAGCTTTTTAATTATTGTCAATATTACACTCGGTTTACTCGTTTTACTGACAGCGATGAATATGCAAGAAGCGTTACAGTTCTCGATTTTTCCAACTTTATTGTTGTTATTGACACTGTTCCGATTAGGGCTTAACGTTTCTACGACACGTGCGATTTTAACACGTGGTGAAGCAGGAGGCGTCGTTGACACATTCGGTACATTCGTTACTGGTGGAAATGTCGTCGTCGGTCTCGTTGTCTTCGTCATTTTAGTAATTATTCAATTCATCGTTATTACGAAAGGATCAGAACGTGTATCTGAAGTTGCTGCACGTTTCACGCTTGATGCGATGCCTGGTAAACAGATGAGTATTGATGCAGATTTAAACGCAGGGATGATCTCGGAAGTTGAAGCTCGAGAACGTCGTGAGAAAGTAAGTAATGAAGCAGACTTTTACGGAGCAATGGATGGTGCGACGAAGTTCGTTAAAGGGGATGCGATTGCAGGTATTATTATCGTTATTATTAACTTACTCGTCGGTATGATCATCGGAGTTGCTCAAATGGATTTAACCTTTGCAGAGTCTGCGGAACGATTTTCTCGATTGACTGTCGGGGATGGAATCGTTTCACAAATTCCAGCACTTCTTATTTCGACAGCGACAGGTATTGTCGTTACACGAGCGACAAGTGAAGGAAACCTTGGTTCAGATATTACACAACAATTACTCGGTCAACCGAAACTATTATACATAGCAGGAACGACGATTTTATTACTCGGTTTAGCTACACCGATCAGTAACTTCTTAACAATTCCAATTGCAGCCGTCTTATTTATTGGAGCGATGATGATGAATCGCGAAGTAGAAGAAGACCCAGAAGAAATTCTTGAGGAACAAGAAGAAGAAGTCGTCGATGATATGCAAAGTCCAGAAAGTGTTGTGAGTCTTTTAAATGTTGATCCGATTGAGTTTGAGTTCGGTTATGGACTCATCCCATTAGTCGATGCAGAACAAGGAGGAGACCTTCTTGACCGAGTGATTATGATTCGTAGACAGTTAGCGTTAGAATTAGGGCTCGTCATTCCTTCTGTTCGTATTCGAGATAACATTCAACTCCAACCGAATGAGTATCGCATTAAGATCAAAGGAAATGAAATGGCTCGGGGAGAATTATTGCTTGACCATTATTTAGCAATGAGTCCTGGAGGAGAAGATCATATTGAAGGAATTGACACAGTAGAGCCTTCCTTCGGTTTACCAGCAAAGTGGATTACAGAAGAGCATCGTGAAGAAGCGGAAATTTTAGGATATACTGTTGTTGATCCACCAAGTGTTGTTTCAACACATTTAACAGAAATTATTCGAGCAAATGCAGCAGAGTTGCTCGGACGTGAAGAGACGAAACAATTAATCGACCATATGCGTGAAACGTCACCAATTTTAGTAGAGGAATTAACTCCGACGCCATTGTCTGTAGGTGAAATTCAAAAAGTATTGTCTCGTTTACTCGCTGAAAATGTCTCGATTCGCAACTTGCCAGTAATTTTTGAAACATTAGCAGATTATTCACAGTTCACTTCAGATATTGATTTATTAACAGAATATGTTCGCCAAGCGCTTGCGCGTCAAATTACCGCACAATATGCACCCGAACAAGGTCCATTACAAGTATTAACTGTTTCTAATGAAGTAGAAGAACTTGTATCGAATCATATTCAAGCGACAGAGCACGGTAACTTTTTAGCATTACCGCCTCAAGCATCGCAACAAATATTAGAAGCTTTTGCCAATGAAGTGGAAAGAGTGGCGTTGATGGATCAAACACCAGTTGTTTTATGTTCACCAACTGTTCGAATGTATATTCGTCAAATGACGGAACGTTACTTCCCACAAATTCCAATTTTATCTTATAATGAATTAGAAGCATCAATTGAAGTACAAAGTGTCGGAGTGATAGATGTATGAAAAAAAACACAAAGCGATATATAGCCGATACGATGGTTGAAGCAATGGAGCGCGTACGTGCAGATCTTGGAGAAGATGCTGTTATCGTACGCTCTTCTGTTATTAAGCCAAAAGGTTTTTTGAAGTGGTTTAAAAAAAGTAAAGTAGAAGTTGTTGCTGCTAAAGAAAGTAGCTCACCTTCTCTTATCTCTATGCAACAACCAATCGTAGAAGAAGAACGCTTATTGACAAAAGAAGTTGTATCCGAATTAGAAGATATGAAACAATTACTAAAGCAAATGAAGCAGCAAGAAACCGTAACGCATTATCCGCCACTTTTAGAAGAAATGTCTAATCATTTATTAAAAGAAGGGATTTCAGAAGCGGTTGTAAATGAGTGTTGTTCGAATATATTTGAACAAATGAAAAGCAAACCTGAAGTAGAATGGACAGAAGAGACGATCGTAGCTGAAACAAAAGAATACTTTTTCAGTCGATTGTCTCAATTTTCATATGGCGGTGTTACGTATAAAAAGCGATTCATTAATATCGTCGGCCCAACAGGAGTCGGTAAAACGACGACAATTGCAAAAATAGCAGCACGCACTTTACTTGAAAAGAAACAAAAAGTGGCTTTTATTACGACAGATACTTATCGTATCGGAGCGATTGAACAGTTAAAAACGTATGCTAATTTATTGCAGTCACCAGTCGAAGTAGTCTATACAACAGATGATTATAAAAAAGCAGTGAAAAAACTGGAAGCATATGACTATATCTTTATAGATACGGCAGGTCGTAATTATAGAGAACACCAATATGTAGATGAATTAAAAGAAGTGTTGCCGTTTGACGAAACGATGGAAAC
>JASKZX010000083.1 GCA_030147435.1 Savagea sp.
TCCCAAATGAAGTTGTATAATGCACGACCGACTTCACCGAACTCATACTTTTCAGAAAGGTTCGTGACCGTTTCAATCGTTTCATTGAGACGTGTTAAAATCCAATCGTCTGCGACTGAACGTTTTCCGTCTAAATTAATTTCATCATACGTTAATCCGTCCATATTCATTAAAGCAAAACGTGATGCGTTCCAAATTTTGTTCGCAAAGTTCCAAATCGCTTCGACTTTTTCTGTTGAATAACGTAAGTCTTGACCTGGTGCAGAACCTGTTGCTAAGAAGTAACGTAATGCGTCTGCGCCGTATTCATCAATGACATCCATCGGATCGACACCGTTACCGAGAGATTTACTCATTTTGCGGCCGTCTTCTGCGCGGACGAGTCCGTGAATGAGGACGTCTTTAAATGGACGCTCTTCGGTAAATTCAAGCGCTTGGAAAATCATACGTGATACCCAGAAGAAGATGATGTCATAACCTGTAACGAGGGCATCTGTTGGGTAATAACGTTTGAACATTTCGCTATCTGTATTCGGCCAATCGAGTGTTGAAAACGGCCAAAGCGCACTTGAGAACCATGTATCTAATACGTCTGAATCTTGCGTCCAGTTTTCTGCATCTTCGGGTGCTTCCATTCCGACATACATTTCTCCTGTTTCGTTATGGTACCATGCTGGAATACGGTGTCCCCACCATAACTGACGGCTAATACACCAATCGTGTACTTCATCCATCCAACGGAGATACGTTTTTTCGAAACGTTCTGGTACGAAGTTTACTTTTCCTTCTGTCTCTTGCGTGCGAATTGCTTCTTCTGCAAGTGGCGCCATTTTAACGAACCATTGTGTTGAAAGATATGGCTCGACAACTGCTCCGCTGCGCTCTGAGTGTCCAACTGAATGTAAGTGGTCTTCAATCTTAAATAAAACACCGATCTCTTGTAAATCTTTCACGATTTGTTTGCGGCATTCGAAACGGTCCATTCCTTCATATTTCCCTGCACGTTGATTCATCGTCCCGTCTTCATTCATGACGAGAATACGTGGTAAATCATGGCGGTTACCAATTTCAAAGTCGTTCGGGTCGTGCGCTGGTGTAATTTTTACAGCCCCGCTTCCAAACTCCATATCGACGTAATCATCACCTACGATCGGAATTTCGCGCTCAACAATTGGAAGTGTTACTGTTTTACCGATTAAATGTTGGTAACGCTCATCTTCCGGGTGCACCGCAACCGCTGTATCTCCGAGCATCGTCTCTGGACGAGTCGTTGCGATTTCGATATGTCCTGAACCGTCTGTTAATGGGTAACGCATATGATAAAACGCACCGTTTACATCTTTGTGAATGACTTCGATATCAGATAATGCGGTTTTCGTTTCTGGGTCCCAGTTAATAATGTATTCCCCACGGTAAATGAGTCCTTTTTCATACATTTTCACGAATACGTAACGTACCGCTTCAGAAAGCCCTTCATCTAATGTGAAACGTTCTTTTGAATAGTCAAGACCGAGACCGAGTTTCGCCCATTGCTCGCGAATATGTCCTGCGTACTCTTCTTTCCACTCCCACGTTTTTTCAACGAACTTTTCACGTCCGAGATCATATCGTGTGAGTCCCTCTTCACGTAGTTGACCTTCAACACGCGCTTGCGTTGCGATCCCTGCGTGGTCCATTCCGGGTAACCATAACGCATCATACCCTTGCATACGCTTCATACGGATTAAAATATCTTGTAATGTCGTATCCCATGCGTGACCTAAGTGAAGTTTTCCTGTCACGTTCGGTGGTGGAATAACGATCGTATACGGCTCTTTCTCACTCGTTGGATCGGCTTCAAAATATTTTCCTTCAAGCCACCATTCGTAACGTCCTTTTTCAACCGCTTGTGGATCGTATTTTGGCGGCATTTGAATATTATCTGTCATATTCCTCTCTCCTTAACCATTTATATTTTTCAATAAAAAAAGCCCATCGTCATCAAAGGACGAAGGACATCTCGTGGTACCACCTTATTTTCTGCATGCTAAAAAAGATGCAGCTTTATAAGGATAACGGCCCGACCGGCATAGACTACTCTCGTTCATCTATGCTTGCTCGTAAAGTGACCTTCCGTAATGCCTTTTAAGCTTTTTCACTACCCAAGCTCTCCCTAAAAAAAGACAATTACGTACTCGCTTTACTCTAATGCAAAATATTTATTTCTTGTTCATTATATACGACGACAATATATGCGTCAAATCTATTGTTAATCGTATAAAAAGTCTGCACGCTAAAACGTGCAGACTTCTTTTCGATTATCGTGCGAGTTGAGCGAACACTTTATGGAACGCTTCAATCGTTTTTTCGATATGTTCTTCTGTATGCGCTGTTGATAAGAACATTCCTTCAAATTGTGACGGTGGTAAATAAATACCTTCTTCCGCCATGAGACGGTAATAGTCTGCAAACAATTCTAAGTCAGATGTACGTGCTTTGTCGTAGTTCGTTACGTCTTCATTCGTAAAGAAGTAACCGATCATTGAGCCTGCACGGTTCACTGTATGTGGAATGTTGTATTTCGTTGCTGCTTCTCGGAATCCTTCTTCTAACATATCTCCGAGTTTTACGAAGTGATCGTATTATTCAGGTGTTAATTGTTTTAATGTTTCAATTCCTGCTGTCATCGCTAATGGGTTTCCTGAAAGTGTACCTGCTTGGTAAACGTCTCCTGATGGTGCGATACGTTCCATAATTTCACGTTTCCCACCGAAAGCACCGACTGGAAGACCTCCGCCGATTACTTTACCGAGACATGTTAAGTCTGGTTCTACACCGAAGTACCCTTGCGCACAGTTGTATCCGACGCGGAATCCTGTCATCACTTCATCGAAGATTAATAATGCGCCATACTCTTTCGTTACTTCACGAAGTCCTTCTAAAAAGCCTTCTTGTGGTGGAACGACGCCCATGTTTCCTGCAACAGGTTCTACGATAATTGCTGCGATATCTTCTCCGTGTTGTTTAAACACTTCACGTACTGTTTCTAAGTCGTTGTATGCACATGTGACTGTATTTTTCGCAATCGACTCTGGAACACCTGGACTATCTGGTAAACCGAGTGTCGCAACACCTGAACCTGCTTTAATGAGTAATGAGTCATTATGTCCGTGGTAACATCCTTCGAATTTCATAATGATGTTACGGCCTGTATAACCTCGTGCTAAACGTAAAGCACTCATCGTCGCTTCTGTTCCTGATGATGTCATACGAATCATCTCGATTGACGGCACGCGTTCTTGAACGAGTTTTGCAAGCTCGTTTTCTTGTAATGTCGACGTTCCGAAGCTTGATCCTTTTGCTGCTTGCTTTTGAATCGCTTCAACGACTTTCGGATGACTATGTCCGACAATTAATGGTCCCCATGATAAAACGTAATCGATATACTCATTGCCATCGATATCTGTCATCATCGCACCTTTTCCGTGGTCGATGAAAATAGGATCCATATTCACTGAACCGAAAGCACGTACAGGTGAGTTGACACCACCTGGCATTAAATCGACTGCTTCTTTAAATGCTTCAATTGATTGTTCATAACGTTTTGTCATTCATTATTCTCCTTTAACCAGCGAGCGGCATCTTTTGCGTGATACGTCATTAAAATATCCGCACCCGCACGCTTCATACTTAATAATGTTTCGAGTACAATTTCTCGTTCGTCAATCCAACCTTGTGCTGCTGCTGCTTTTACCATCGAATATTCGCCACTGACATTGTAAGCGACAACTGGTAGAAGTGTACGATCTTTCACTTCGCGCATAATGTCTAAATAACTGAGTGCTGGTTTTACGATTAAGAAGTCTGCTCCTTCTTGTACGTCTGAATCTGCTTCGCGTAATGCTTCACGACGATTTGCAGGGTCCATTTGATACGTCTTACGATCTCCAAACTGTGGCGCTGAATCCGCTGCGTCACGGAATGGTCCGTAATACGCTGATGCATATTTTACCGCATAACTCATAATCGGTGTATTGACAAACCCTGCTTCATCGAGCGCCTCGCGAATGACTGCGACGAAACCGTCCATCATATTGCTCGGTGCAATAATATCTGCTCCTGCTTTTGCTTGGCTCACTGCTGTTTTTGCAAGTAACTCAAGTGAAGGATCATTGACGACGTAATCTCCTTCAACGACACCGCAATGTCCGTGATCGGTATATTGGCAAAGGCACGTATCTGCAATGACGAGAAG
>JASKZX010000135.1 GCA_030147435.1 Savagea sp.
TCGATGCGATGAACCGACAAGTCGAACAATTCTTCGAGTTTTACAAAATGCGGATCGACGCAGTCAACGATGTCCAACCGAACAAAGGACATTATATTTTAAGCGATTGGCAAAAACGTGGCTATATTCACGACATTATTACACAAAATGTCGATGGCTTTCATACAACAGCTGGATGTAAGCGCGTTCACGAATTACATGGAACACTCCTTACTGTACGTTGTTCTCATTGCGAAAAACAATTTCCGAATACGACATTCGCCGAAGCGGACTTCCACTGCGATGAGTGTGAACACCCATTACGTCCAAATGTTGTCTTATTCGGTGAAATGTTACCAGAAAAACCGTTTAATGAGTCGCTTATCGCAGCACAAAGCGCGACAACATTCGTCGTTCTAGGCTCTTCGCTTACTGTCTCACCGGCGAATCAATTTCCGCTCATTGCGAAAGAGTCAGGCGCTCATCTCATCATCGTCAACCGCGATGAAACACCTTTTGATTCATTTGCAGATGAAGTCATTCAAGATCAAACGATCAATGAATATTTACTTCACGTTCACGAGGCCATCGAAAAACGAGAGCGGTAATTATCGCTCTCGTTCTTTATTTCTCCTTTGATTCAATTGAAAAGCTAAATAGACATTAACCCATAACAAAAGAGAAATGATTATAAAAACAGGTTGTACAGAAAATAAATCGACAAGTCCACCGACTACTAATACTGCCCCTGAAAATACGAGATAATAAATCATACTTTGTGCTGTATACACTTTTGCAAGTTGCGCTTCTTGTACACGTTGTTGTGTTAACGTCGTTCGTGTTACTTCTACGACTTGTTCTGGTAAACCTAAAAAGAAAACGAGAACGAGCGCAACATAAACAGACGTATTTAAACCGAATGCAAGAGTAATAATAGCGATCATCACTGTCGCACTAACAAGTAAGCGAGGTAATTGGTGCTGAAAACGTTTGGCAATTTTATACATGAAAAAGCCACCAAGAATCGCACCGAAAATACGTGATGCATTCAAATACCCCCACCATTCTTCTCCGCGACCGAAGACATCATCAACAAATACGTACAAAATAGAAGCGACCCATAATGTATAAACGATACCTTTTACAATATTCATCCATAAAAAGTTACGCAACACATCATCACGGACGAGTGTTTTCCATCCTTCAAGAAGTGATGCTTTCACAGAATCTACGGTCTCATGCGCTACTTCATATACATACATCACCTGAACACCGTATGCTAATAGTAAAGCAACTACATAAGCAATCAGTGTAACAAAAAGAGCCGCTTTAGAGCCGATTAAAGCGACAAAGACTGCCCCAAGTGACCATGTAAGTAAATCTGTCATTTGAAACTGGATCGACAATAAACTATTCGCTTGGACCCGTTCATCTTTACTTACGAGTGATGGGACGAGCGCTTGAGAAACTGGCTCTTGTAAACCATCTGCTAAACCGAGTAATCCAACAAATATTAAGATAAGAATAATTGGCTGATCAAATACAGTGAGGCTTATCAGAAGTCCAATAAAAAAGAACACTTTTAATAATTGTGTCATTCGAAGCAAATAAGTGAGTGGATATTTGTCGAGTACGAGAGGAGCAACAATTCCAAAGCTAAATTTACTCATCGTAATTAAAAAAGGTAATAAACTTACGACAAATACAGACGTGTGCTTTTCATATAATAATGCAATGAGCGCCATAATATAAAGAACGTCACCGATATTTGCAAACGCTTGACTCCAAAATAGTCGAGAAAATGAACGATTAATCATCTTTCTCCCTCCCTTCTTGTTATATCGGTCGTTTTACCTATTTATTTAATATATATATAAAGTGACTTTAGTCTTTTGAAAGTCATTTCTTCTACCAACCTTTCGTTTATAATAAAAGAAAGGAGAGATTAGATGATCAAGACATGGATTTCAACAAAACGTGCAATGCGAACGAACGATAACCCACTCGTTAAAAACGCCCTTCAAAAAGGGAGTATCGGTTTTGTTCATGAACTACCGGTAAATTGGACGATGCAAGATGTCTACGAAGCAAAGATTGCTTTGAAATGGCAGCAATTTTTAGCAAGATACAACATACCCGTCATCTTCACGTACGATATCGACGCCTTTCAACCGATCAGTTATGAAAAAGAAACACATGTAACGATGCTCGTTCCTTACGATGAAGTCAATACCGCCAGTGGGAAACCTTACAAAAAGTTTACCCCCTTTTACAAAAAAGCACGGACGCGTGAGTTTTTCCTCCCGCATTCACCCATCGAATGGAAAACACAAGATGAAAGTGATGTTCCAAAAAGTGATGATTGGTCGTTTCCTCATTGGAGCGAACAACTTTCGTATCCTGCAACAACCGAACAAGAAGCACTCAATTATGTACAAAAACTATCATTAAATGACTATGAGAAAAATCGCGACATGATTGAACGAAGTGTCGTTACACGACTAAGCCCTTTCATCGCGACGGGATTACTCACAACGCGCACAATCGTCGAAAAAGGGCTGACAGAAGAAGCTTTTATTCGTCAACTCATTTGGCGAGAGTTTGCTTATATGACAGCAATGCACGCACCAAACGTGGCAACAGAACCACTCGACGAAAAATTCCGCTCGTTTCCTTGGCGACAAGATGAAGACGACTTCCGCGCGTGGTGCCGCGGAGAAACGGGGTACCCAATCGTCGATGCTGCAATGCGTGAATTAAGAGCGACGGGATATATCCATAATCGACTACGTATGATCGTCGCTTCATTTTTAACGAAACATTTACGCATCGACTGGACATGGGGCGCACAATATTTCATG
>JASKZX010000153.1 GCA_030147435.1 Savagea sp.
ATAAAAAACACCTAAGCACGTCGCTTAGGTGTTTTCTTTATTCTGTCGGTAGACGATCTAATGTGTAACGGCCAAATTTTCCGCGTCTTACATCTTGTACGATCGCATGAGCAACAGCATCATAATCGATGTCGCCATCACTTTCTTTCAACTGTCGACGATGTCCAATCGCATCAAATATTTCTACTACATCATCCGACCACGGGCATTTGTACAACTCTTCCATACGTCCTGGATAATACGTATGGAAAAACTGTAAACCAAATATCGCAATATCATCTAAGTGAAGGAGACGATCTTTAATAGCTCCTGTTAATGCTAACTTTTGTCCAATCGTTTGGTCTTCAAATTTCGGCCATAAAATTCCAGGTGTATCTAATAACTCAATTTCTCGGCCGACTCGAATCCATTGTTGCGCTTTCGTCACACCAGGTGTTCCTCCTGTTCGAGCGACTTTTCGGTTAGCTAACTGATTGATCAACGTTGACTTTCCGACATTCGGAACGCCGACAATCATCGCTCGAATCGCTCGCGGTTTAACACCTTTTGCTCGCATTCTCTCGCGCGCATCGTGTAAAATTTCTTCTGCTTTTTTTACGATTTTCTTCATGTTTTGACGTTTAAAAGAATCGACCGCTATCGCAGGTTGTCCGTTCGATTCATAATATTCAATCCAACGAGCAGTCATGCTCGGGTCAGCTAAATCGGATTTTGTTAAAATGAGTAATCGCGGCTTCGCTTGAATAATTTCATCCAACATCGGATTTCGTGATGATTCCGGTAAACGTGCATCTGCTAACTCAAAAATGATATCTACGAGCGGTAATTGTTCTGTCACTTGTCGACGAGCTTTCGCCATATGCCCAGGAAACCATTGAATTGTCATACTTCCACCTCTTTATACTATTCCTTAGTGAACACGACCACCATTATCGATTGGCCAATAAATAAAGTTCGTTTTTCCGATCACTTCTTCATACGGAATCAATCCGATATGACGAGAATCGGTACTATTGCGACGATTATCTCCCATTACGAACAAATGACCTTCTGGAATTGTTCGTTCTCCGATCATCTCTTCTAATGTGAAATCACCTGTTAGTGTACCTTCTGTCGTCGCTTTTAATTGCTCTAGATACGGCTCTTCCTGTGGTTCACCGTTAATATATAAAACATCATCACGATACTCTAAAGTATCTCCTGGTAATCCGATGACACGTTTAATATATTTTTCTTCAGGGTTCGCATTGAATACGATAATATCAAAGCGTTTCGGTTCACCAATCATATAACTAATTTTGTTTGCAATCATTTTATCGCCATCTTCTAACGTTGGCATCATTGAAATACCATCAACCATGATGGCTGAAAATATAAATATTCGAACGATGGCAGCAATCACAACCGCGATCAATATCGCTTTAAGCCATTCTATCCATTCGTTTTTTTTCGTCTGTTGTCCTTCTGTATGTTCTGACATCTTTCGACCTCCCACAATTCGAGCAGTTATTGTTATTGTAACGCGAAAGCAGAATAGTTGCGATTATTTTCTCTTATTTTCTTACGATACAAAGAAAGGAGACCTTACATAAACAAGGTCTCCTTTTCTCGATTTTATTCTTCGCGTGAGCTTTCTTTAATACGTGCTGATTTACCTTGGCGTTCACGTAAGTAGTATAATTTAGAACGACGTACTTTACCACGACGTGTTACTTCGATTTCAGCAAGTTTTGGTGAGTGTACAGGGAATGTACGTTCTACACCTACACCGTTAGAAATTTTACGAACTGTGAAAGTTTCGCTAATTCCTTGTCCACGGCGACGAATTACGACACCTTCGAAAATTTGAATACGTTCACGATCTCCTTCAACGATTTTCACGTGAAGACGAACTGCGTCTCCTGCGCGAAACTTCGGGATATCTGTACGTAATTGTTCTTTTGTTAATTCATTAATAATGTTTGTCATTATTGTTTTCTCTCCTTGTCCTAGATGTTCTTACAATGAATCCATGGCAGCGGAACATCCGTCATTTCGGTGCTTTTCGCACGAGTTAAACTATATCACAAGTCACTTTATGTTTCAACTGTTTTTTTCCTCTTCTTGAATCTCTTGCAACCATTGTCGTTCTTGCTCTGTAAACGAGTACGTCTCTAACAAATCAGGGCGTCGTAAATACGTCCTGCGAAGAGATTCTTTTTTACGCCAAGCTTCAATACGTGCATGATCTCCTGAAAGCAACACTTCAGGCACGTCATACCCACGATAAGAAGCTGGACGTGTATATTGAGGGTGTTCTAACAAGCCTGTTGAAAATGAATCGTCTTCTGGTGACACTTCATTTCCTAATACATTCGGTAATAAACGAACGATTGAGTCAATCATCGTCATCGCTGCAAGCTCTCCGCCTGTTAAAACGAAGTCACCGATCGATAATTCATCTGTAACGAGATGTTCTCGGATACGTTCATCGTATCCTTCATAATGACCACAAATGAAAACAAGTTCTTCTTCTTGTGCAAGTTCTTCTGCTTTTTCTTGAGTGAAACGTTCCCCTTGTGGACACATTAATAAAACACGCGGACGTTTTTTCGCATGTTTTGTCACATCTTCTACCGCATCGAATAAAGGCTCTGGTTTCAATACCATCCCCGCACCACCACCGTAAGGGTAGTCGTCTACTTTGCGATGTTTATTCGTTGAATAGTCTCGAAAGTCAACGACAGAAAAATCGACCGCTGACTCTTCTTGAGCACGTTTCATCATCGACGTATTGAACACACCTTCAAACATTTCTGGAAACAATGTCAGTACGTTGATTTTCATTTATGATAACAACCCTTCTAAAACGTCAATCGTAATTACTTTTTCTTCAATATTCACATCTTTGATTACGTCTCGAATGACTGGTAGATAATGTTTCTTTCCTTTATCATCTGTTACTTCCCATACGTCATTCGCACCTGTTTCAAAAATATCGCTCACCGCGCCGATTGCTTCTCCTTCTAAGGATACGACTTTACAATTCAAAATATCGTGATGGTAATAAACTCCTTCTTTTTGAATCGGCTCTACTTGGTCTTTATGAATGTATAATGTATGTTTTTTAAAATGCTCAACATCGTTGATCATTGGATACCCTTCAAATGCGACGAGCCAGA
>JASKZX010000052.1 GCA_030147435.1 Savagea sp.
TGTCTCGTGACAATGGCGAAGAGGTCACACCCGTTCCCATACCGAACACGGTAGTTAAGCTCTTCAGCGTCGATGGTAGTAGGCTGTAGTGGCCTGTGAGAGTAGATCGTTGCGAGTCATATAAAGAGTACCCCTCGGATGAGGGGTACTCTTTTTTTGTCTATAAATATTAATCATATCTGTTACACTAAAAAGAAGAAAACAAAGGAGGAGTTCAATTGTTTATTACGTTTGAAGGTCCAGAAGGAGCAGGAAAAACGAGCGTATTGGAAGCAGTAGCAACTCGTTTACAAAGTGAAGGGATGGATTGTCTCGTAACGAGAGAACCAGGAGGCATTCCAATCAGTGAAGCGATTCGAAATGTATTACTTGATAATCGTCATACAACGATGGATGGAATGACAGAAGCTTTATTATACGCTGCAGCACGTCGTCAACATTTAGTCGAGAAAATAGAGCCTGCTTTAGCGGAAGGGAAAATTGTCTTATGTGACCGTTTCATCGATAGTTCTCTCGCTTATCAAGGTTATGCTCGTGAAATAGGTTTTGAAGAAGTCTATCAAATGAATGCTCTTGCTATCGGTGATACGATGCCTGATCATACTTTATTTTTTGATATTACACCCGAAGAAGGACTTGCTCGTATACATTCGAATGACATGAGAGAAAAAAATCGTCTCGATCGCGAAGAATTATCGTTTCATCAACGTGTTTATGAAGGGTATCAACAAGTATTAAAACAATTTCCAGAACGAATCGATGTCGTAGATGCGAGTGCTCCTCTTGAAGAAGTAATCTCGTCCGTTTACGACCAAATCAAGGCTTATTGTAACTCTTAAGTTGTTTCATGGTATAATGAAGGAAAGTTTAACAGCAGAAGGGGAGGATATTAATGAAATTAGTCATAGCAGTGGTGCAAGATGAAGATAGTAACCGTTTATCCGATGCATTAACAAAAAATGATTATCGTGCGACAAAGTTAGCAAGTACTGGAGGCTTTTTACGTTCTGGAAACACGACATTTTTAATTGGAACAGACGATGCATTAGTACCGAAGTTACTAGATCTTATTCGGGATAATTGCCGAGCGCGTGAACAGATGGTTGCACCAGTTTCTCCAATGGGTGGCAATGTTGATTCTTATATTCCTTATCCAGTAGAAGTAGAAGTCGGTGGAGCAACAGTTTTTGTATTACCTATCGAGGAGTTTCACCACTTTTAAAGGAGGGGTGAAGAATGAAAGTTAGTAATGAACATCGAGTAAGTTTAGAAAAGATGAGAAATCATCCGATGAAGTCACCTCAAGAGCGTGCAGAGTTTAGTCGGATGGTACGAGCACAAACTCAACGGTTAGAAAGCTCACAAATTACGCGGCTTTTAAGTCATATTACTGTTGCGGGAGAACGTTTAGCGAACTCACGTCGATTAAGAGATTTAGCGAAGTTTAAAATGCTGATTCGTCGTTTTTTAAAAGAGGCAGTAGAAGGTGGTCTTGAAATGGATCAATCCCATGCTTGGAATCAGTTTGGGGAAAGTCGCCAATTAGCACTTGTCAGACAAATTGATGAGAAACTGATTGAGTTAGCAGATGACTTATTGAATGAAGAAAAAACGACTGTTGATCTCTTAGCGAAAGTTGGGGAGATCAAGGGATTATTAATTAATATTTATATGTAAAGTCAGGAGTTTTAACATGGAAGAACATCCAATTATAGCGGAACAACGGCTCGTATGGGAACAACTGACTTTGTCTTATGAAAAGGGCCGTATGAGTCATGCTTATTTGTTTGAAGGAACGGATCATTCACGTTTACGAGAGGTAGCGATTTTGTATACACAACTATTACTTTGCCAACAAGCAACAAGTCATATTCCTTGTGGTAATTGTAGTAATTGTCGGCGCGTGAAAGAAGGAAATCACCCGAACGTTTTAACACTCGTTCGAGAAACGACTCAAATACGCAAAGAACAAATTGATGAACTAATTCGTCAAATGTCGCAAAAAGGATTTGAAAAAGGAAAGAAAGTTTATATGATCGAAGAAGCCGATCGGATGAATTTATCAGCAGCAAATGCACTGTTAAAGTTTTTAGAGGAACCTGCAGGAGATGTCGTTGCGATTTTAATGACAGAAGCACCAGCTAAAATGTTACCGACGATTCAATCCCGATGTCAAAAAATTTCTTTCGTTCCACCAACTCGAGAGCATTTTGCAGAACATTTACAAAATATACACGGGCTGACACCTTCGATGGCCGCGACTCTTGCGATGTTGACACTTGATGAACAAGAAGCAATCACTTTATTAGAAGATCAATTTAAAGAACGTCGCGCATTAGTCCTTGATTTTATGAAAGTGATTGAAACAAACTCTCAAGAAGCATTACTTTTCGTTTATCAGCAATGGTTGCCTCTTATGAAAGAGCGAGAAGATGTTGAGCGAGGTCTTGATTTATTATTGTATATTTATCGAGATATCGTTACAGTAAAAGCAGGACGTTCAACGATGCTCGCTTATCCTGATCAGCGTGAACAATTTGAACAATATGCGTTACGTTTTACTTATGCACAATTATCAGAGCGAATGGATCGTATTTTACAAGCAAAACAGTTCATCGATTCGAATATGAACCGTACACTGTTAGTAGAACAACTAGTTTTAAATATGCAGGAGGGGTTCACGTTTGTATAAAGTAGTAGGTATCCGCTTTAAAAAAGCAGGTAAAATATATTATTTCGCACCAGGGAATGAAAACGTTGTTGTCGGTGATACAGTCATTGTTGAAACGGCAAGAGGCATTGAATATGGAACTGTCGTAGTTCCTATTCGTCAAGTGCAAGAGAATGAAGTTGTTTTACCATTAAAATCGATCATTCGAAAAGCGACAGAAAAAGATGAAGAACAAGTATTAAAAAATGCATTGGATGCACAACAAGCTATTCCGATTTGCGAGGAAAAAATTCAAAAACATCGATTAGAAATGAATTTGATTGATATTGAATATACATTTGATCGCAATAAGTTGATTTTTTATTTCACCGCAGAAGGTCGTGTTGATTTTCGAAATTTAGTGAAGGATTTAGCAGCTGTTTTCCGTACACGGATTGAATTACGCCAAATCGGTGTACGTGATGAGGCAAAAATGCTCGGTGGTATAGGACCATGTGGACGATTATTATGTTGTTCAACATTTCTTGGAGATTTTGAACCGGTATCGATCAAAATGGCAAAAAACCAGCAACTTTCATTAAATCCTTCCAAAATCTCAGGACTCTGTGGCCGACTCATGTGTTGTTTAAAGTATGAAAATGATATGTACGAAGAGGCGAAAAAGAAGATGCCTGATGTCGGTGAGTTTATTCAAACACCCGATGGTAAAGGAAAAGTTACCGGCTTAAATATGTTAGAGCATCTCGTTCAAGTACATTTGCCAAAACTAGAACGAACGCTAGAATATACGTGGAGTGAATTAGAAGCTTCAACGACGAAATGATGAGGTGGCAAGCAGTGTGAAAGAACAAAATTTTCTAGATCGTGTGATGGAATTTGAGCAACAACTCGGTGAGATGCAGGAGCAGTTTTCCGATTTGATCGGTTTTGTCGCCCAAATGACAGAAGAAAACCATTCGCTTCGTTTAGAGAACGAGCATTTACGTAATCGCTTAGATGAATTGACGAATCAATCATCTTCTCATGAAGATGTCGAAGGAGATGCAGCAGATGTTGGCGAAGGTGTTGATAACTTAGCGCGCATTTATCATGAAGGTTATCACGTATGTAATGTCCATTATGGAAGAAGTCGCCAAGGTCAAGACTGTTTATTTTGCCTATCTTTTTTAGATAAACAAAAATAAGTAATTTCCGGTGTCGGAAGGCATCGGTTTTTTCTTTGAAAGCGAGGACTTTATGACGAATATTGTATTAAAAGAGGATGAACGCCTCGATCATTTATTAGCAGAAGACTTGCGAATCATTCAAAGTCCTTCTGTTTTTTCCTTTTCTTTAGATGCTGTATTATTAGCAAATTTCGCTTCCATTCCTCGGCGAAAATCAGGCCGAATTGTCGATATTTGCTCTGGAAATGGAGTCATCCCGCTCATGTTAAGTAAGCGTACAGGGGCGTCTATTACAGCAGTAGAGTTGCAACCTCGTTTAGCAAATATGGCAAAGCGAAGTGTGCAATACAATCAGTTAGATGAACAAATTACTGTAGTTGAAGGAGATGTAAAAGGGATTCATCATGCGATAGGACAATCGTATTTTGATGCATTAACATGCAATCCTCCGTATTTTAAAGTTCATCCATCGAGTGAACAAAATAGGAAAGAACCATATGCGATTGCTCGCCATGAAATTGCGTTAACATTAGAAGAAGCAATTCAGTCGAGTGCCATTTTACTTAAACAAGGGGGACGTGCATCGTTTGTTCATCGACCAGAACGTTTCATCGACTTGTTAACACTTATGCGTCACTACCGGTTAGAGCCGAAACGGGTCCAGTTCGTCTACTCTAAAAGAGATCACGATGCGACTGTTGTTTTAGTAGAAGGAATAAAAGATGGACAAGTAGGGATGCGACTATTACCTCCTTTTTATATTTATGAAACAGATAATCAAACGTATACGAAAGAAATGAGAGAGATGTTGTATGGGAAATAATCATTATTTTTACGTATTACGTTGTAAAGATGATACATTTTATGCAGGATATACGAATAATTTAGAACGTCGTGTAAAAGCTCATAATAGTGGACGAGGTGCAAAATATACACGTGGCCGCACACCTGTTGAATGTATTTATTATGAAACGTATGAAACAAAACGAGAAGCGATGCAAAAAGAGTACGCTTTTAAACAAAAAACACGACGACAAAAAGAAGTATATATAATGGAAGGAAGTCAAAAGAATGAAGCAACAAAAAAGTTATGAGCCAAGAGAAGAAGGGACGCTTTATCTCGTGCCAACTCCGATCGGTAATTTAGAAGATATGACCTTTCGAGCAATTCGTACGATGAAAGAAGCAGACCTCATCGCTGCTGAAGATACACGAAACACTTCAAAGTTATGCAATCACTTCGATATTGACACCCCTCTTTTGAGTTACCATGAACATAATGCTTATGAAGTCGGCCCTTTATTCATTGAGCGTCTCTTACGCGGGGAAACGATTGCGCTCGTGAGTGATGCTGGTATGCCTTGTATTTCTGACCCTGGCGTACATTTAGTCGAGCTCGCGATTGAAAACGATATTTCAGTCGTTCCACTTCCAGGGGCTAATGCTGCATTAACTGCTTTGATCGCTTCGGGACTTGTCCCTCAACCGTTTACGTTTTACGGATTTTTACCCCGAAAGACGAAAGAGCGAGACGCAGCACTAGAGCATCTCAGTAAAAAAGAAGAGACGTGGATTTTGTATGAAGCACCTCATCGATTAAAAAAGACATTGACAGCCCTTCAAGCAACATGTGGTGGAGAAAGAAAAATTGTGTTAGCTCGCGAACTAACGAAACGGTTTGAGGAGTTTTTACGAGGAACGATTGACGAAGCATTGACTTGGGCTTCTACAGAGCGTGTCCGAGGGGAGTTTTGCCTTATTGTTGAAGGCACAGATAAAGTCATTGAAGAAGAGGTGCCTTCATGGGCACATCTTACAGTCATTGAGCATGTCGATGCGATTTTAGAGGAAAAAGATGTTCGTATTAAAGATGCAACGAAAGAAGTAGCGCAATTACGCGGTTTAAAAGCAGGAGATGTGTACAAAGCGTATCATCAAAAATGAGTTCCTTCTATTATATAGTCGGAATTTCTGCAAGAAAAAAACGACCGCTGCTGACGGTCGTTTTTTCATCATTTGTCTAATTTATTTTGGATTTCTTCCATAAGGATCTCAGCACCACGTGGGCTTAAGATTAATTCTCCGTTGTTTAAACGTAAGTTATCATCGGATACTTCGCCTGTAATAGAGCAAGTCATATTCGGCATATATTTTTTTAAGATGATTTTATCGTTGTCGACATAAATTTCTAATGCGTCTTTTTGTCCGATACCGAGTGTACGTCGTAATTCAATTGGAATAACGACGCGACCGAGTTCGTCGACTTTTCGTACAATACCTGTTGATTTCATTCGTTCATTTCCTCCTAATTACACAATCTATCCTGAATTTTAAATGTACTGTTAAGTGCTTCTTAACAAATTAGTATCTTTTTTCAAGTAAATGTATAAGATACTTTCTTATAATAACGTTAGTATAGTTAAAAATACAAGTGAAACGGAAGAAAATATAAAAAATTAAAGAATTCGCCACATATTTTCTTCACAAATTAGCCTTTTTTAGAGCAGTTCGTGAAAAAAAGAAGAAAAAAGAGAAAATGCTTTATCGTGCGAAAGTATATTTTGAAGCCTATTTGTAATAAAATTGAATATTTAGAATAATTAAAAGTACTGATATATTAAGCTTTATAATCGTTTAGAGTCTAATATAATGTAAAAAAAAGGTTGTAATATTACAAAAATACGTGATTGACATATTGCTGTTACAATACTGTGATGAAAGAAATAAACGAACTCATTAGAATGAACTACCAGAAGGAGAGAGTACCATGTTAATTGATACACACGTGCATTTAAACGCACACCAATATGAAGACGATGTAGAAGAAGTAATCCGTCGCGCATTAGATGCGGGAGTGGAGCGAATGATCGTCGTCGGTTTTGATCGACCTACGATTCACGGAGCATTAAAGCTTGCTGAAACGTATGACTTTATCTATGCTGCAGTCGGTTGGCATCCAGTCGATGCGATTGATTGTACAGAAGAAGATTTAGCGTGGATCGAGGAACTTGCTACTGAACATCCAAAAGTAGTAGCAATTGGAGAAATGGGTCTTGATTATCATTGGGATAAATCTCCGAAAGATATTCAAAAGAAAGTATTTCGTGAACAAATACGTCTAGCTAAACGTGTCAACTTACCGATTATTATTCATAATCGTGACGCAACAGCTGATGTAGTTCAAATATTAAAAGAAGAAGATGCACAGACAACAGGTGGGATCATGCATTGTTTCAGTGGAAGTGTCGAAACTGCCCGTCAATGTATCGAGATGAATTTTATGATTTCACTCGGAGGTCCTGTTACATTTAAAAATGCGAAAATGCCAAAGAAAGTAGCAGAAGAAATCGAACTCGAGTATTTGCTCGTAGAAACAGATGCTCCTTACTTAACACCGCATCCACATCGTGGAACGCGGAACGAGCCATTTTATGTGACGCTCGTGGCAGAGGAAATCGCACGGCTTAAAGGGATTCCAGTTGAGGAAGTAGCTCGTCAAACGACAGAAAATGCGAAACGTTTATTTGGGATTTCTTGAGAATTCGAGTCAATCAGTTTGACAGAAGAAACTGAACTCGATATACTCAGCCGAGGAATTAAAGGAGGAATTTTTTAAAATGTCTAGTGAAACCGCGCGTAGCGGCTATATGAATAACAAGAAGTTGCTTATCGGAGGAGTTATCGCTGCAGTATTTATTGCAATGATGGCGTTTATTTTATTTGAAGGAACGAAGAAAACGGTTCTTCTAACAGCAGATGGTGAGCAAATCGAAGTATATACACATGCCAAAACAGTTGAAGATGTTTTAACTGAACAAGATATTGAACTTGCAAAACATGACTATGTATCACCAGCAAAAACGAAAGAAGTAGAAGATGGTAGCGAGATCGAATGGATCCCTGCTCAAGAACTTGCTGTCGTTGTTGATGGTGAAGAAGAAAAAGTTTGGACAACAAAATCAACCGTTCGTGAAGTGTTAGATGAAGCGGGCGTTGAAGTAAACGAACATGATGAAATCTCACCAGCTTTAAGTGCATCAGTAAAAGATGCTGAAGCGATCAATGTAACGAAAGCGATGGAAGTTAAACTCGTTGATGGCGGTAAAGAACGTGTTGTATGGTCAACACCGACATCAGTCAAAGAGTTACTTGAACGCGAAAAAGTTGCACTTCAAGGTGATGATCGTTTAGACGGTTTATCGTTAGATGATCCAATTCAAGCAGAAAAAGCAATTGAAGTGTTACGAATCGATCGTGAGCGTAATGACGTTGAAATCGCAACAGAATTTGACGTAGAACAACGCGAAGATGCTTCACTTCCAGAAGGCCAGACGAAAATTATTCAAGAAGGTCAAAAAGGGAAGAAAGTTCGTACGTATGAAGTGACGATGAAAAACGGTGAGCGTGTTATGAGCGAAGTCGTTGATGAGAAAGTCATTTCAGAACCGAAGAAAAAAGTAATCGCGGTAGGTACGAAAAAACCAGAACCAAAACCGGAGCCAAAAGAAGTTGCAACGAGCAATAATGCAACAAATAAAGCACCGGCAAAAAATACAACGCCTTCACGTGACAACTCTAAAGCACCAGCAGGTGGACGTGAGTTTTACGTAGAAGCGACAGCATACACACCGTACTGTGCAGGATGTTCAGGGATTTCAGCAGCAGGTATTAACTTACGTGCGAACCCGAACATGAAATTAATTGCAGCAGACCCACGTGTCATTCCAATGGGAACGAAAGTATGGGTTGAAGGTTACGGACACGCAGTTGTAGGGGATACAGGTGGCGCAATTAAAGGTAACCGTATCGACGTTTTAATGCCTACAAAAGCACAAGCTTATAAATGGGGACGTAAAAAAGTTAAAATTAAAATTTTAAACTAATACGTTCAGGAAGTTGTTCAGAGTTATTCTGGACAACTTCTTTTTTTGTCTTTCATCTTACGTTAGAATGAAAGTACGATTTGTTTGTACAAAAGGATGGAGAGAAGATTGAAACAAATAGAAGAAGTGATCGTCGTTGAAGGGAAATCTGACACGATTGCGATACAACGTGCAGTAGGCGCTGATACGATTGAAACGAATGGCTCTGCCATTGATGAAGAAACATTAGCGCGTATCGCTCATGCAGCAGAACGTCGGGGCGTTATCGTTTTTACAGACCCGGATTATCCAGGTCGACGGATTCGGGCGATTATAGAAGAGCATATTCCAGAAGCGAAACATGCATTTTTAACGAAAGAAGAAACACAATCTCCTCGCAAAGGCAGTTTAGGAATTGAACATGCATCTGACGAGGCGATCCGAGAAGCACTCCGCCATGTCTACACTGTATCGACAGATGAGACGCCACTCATTCCAAAATCTTATTTAGTTGAGCGAGGATTAATCGGTTTACCAGGAGCAAATGAAAAGCGCCAACGTGTCGCAAAAATATTACGAATCGGTCAAGTGAACGGAAAAACATTACAGAAGCGATTACAGATGTTTCGTATTACGAAAGAAGCGCTTGATCGTGCAATTGAAGAAGGAGAACAACAATGACGAAAGATATTGCTACATTTCATCGAACGAAAGAAATTATCGACCGCTACAATTTTAAATTTAAAAAAAGCTTAGGCCAAAACTTTTTAATCGACTTAAATATTTTAAATAATATTGTAGATGTCGGAGAAGTGACTGAAAAAACAGGAGTAATTGAAGTAGGTCCAGGAATCGGTTC
>JASKZX010000112.1 GCA_030147435.1 Savagea sp.
GATTGATCCTTCAAGACCTGCGTTCGTTGCGATTTGACGTACAGGCTCTTCTAATGCGCGAAGAACGATTTTCACACCTGTTGCTACGTCATCTTCTGTTTTCTCAAGAAGTTCTTCTACTTTACTGTAGATATTAACGAGTGCCGTACCTCCACCTGAAACGATTCCTTCTTCAACCGCTGCGCGTGTTGAGTTTAATGCGTCTTCAATACGGAGTTTACGCTCTTTTAATTCAGTTTCTGTCGCTGCTCCTACTTTAATGACAGCTACTCCACCTGCAAGTTTTGCTAAGCGTTCGCTTAATTTTTCTTTATCGAATTCAGATGTTGATTCTTCCATCTGTCCGCGAATTTGCGCTACACGGCGTTCGATATTTTCAGCATCTCCTGCACCTTCAACGATTGTCGTGTGATCTTTTGTAACGATCACTTTCTCAGCACGTCCAAGTTGCGTAATGTTCGCTTCTTGTAAATCCATGCCGATATCTTCTGTAATTACTTGTCCACCTGTGAGGATCGCAATATCTTCAAGCATCGCTTTACGACGATCACCGAATCCTGGTGCTTTTACTGCTACTGCATTAAATGTTCCGCGAAGTTTGTTTACAACGAGTGTTGCAAGTGCTTCACCTTCAACATCTTCTGCAATAATTAAGATTGGACGGTTTTGTTGAACAACTTGCTCGAGTACTTGTAAAATTTCTTGGATGTTTGAAATCTTTTTATCTGTAATTAAAATGTATGGATTTTCGAGAACTGCTTCCATTTTCTCCGTATCTGTTGCCATGTATGCTGATGCATATCCACGGTCGAACTCCATACCTTCTACTACTTCCATTTCAGTTTCGAATCCTTTAGATTCTTCAATTGTAATTACACCGTCGTTTCCAACGCGTTCCATCGCTTCAGCAATTAAGTTACCTACTTCTTCATCTCCTGATGAAATAGCTGCAACTTGTGCGATTTTTTCTTTATCTTGGATTTTATCTGAAATGTTTTGAAGTTCTGTTACTGCTACTTTGACAGCTTCTTCGATTCCTTTACGGATACCGACTGGGTTTGCACCTGCTGTAACGTTTTTAAGACCTTCTTGAATCATCGCTTGTGCAAGAACAGTCGCTGTTGTCGTACCGTCTCCTGCTACTTCGTTCGTTTTAGATGCAACTTCTGCGACGAGTTTTGCACCCATATCTTCAAACTTATCTTCGAGTTCAATTTCTTTTGCGATTGTTACACCGTCGTTTGTAATGAGTGGTGAGCCGAATGCACGCTCTAATACGACGTTACGTCCTTTAGGTCCTAAAGTTACTTTCACTGCATTTGCTAATGTATCTACACCACGGAGCATTGCGCCACGTGCGTCTTCATTGAATTTAATATCTTTTGCCATTGTTAAAAAGTACCCCCTATTAGTAATTGTTTTGTTTATGTTGACACGGTTTATTCAATTACTGCTAAAATATCTGTTTCGCGAAGGATTAAGTACTCTTTACCTTCATGTTTTACTTCTGTTCCCGCAAACTTTGAGAAGATGATATTGTCCCCTTCTTTTAAACCGAAGTTTGTTTTTTCACTTACCGCAACGATACGTCCTTGCTGCGGTTTTTCTTGTGCTGAGTCCGGGAGAACAATCCCGCTCGCTGTTTTTTCTTCCGCTTCTACAATTTCAATAATGACGCGGTCTCCTAATGGTTTTAACAATTGAAACAACCTCCTCAAGTATTTTCAGTCTCTATTTTTAGCACTCGATAACTAAGAGTGCTAACACATCTCTTATATTAAATAATTTTATAACAAAATGCAAGAGATACACTCAAAAAAATTTAAATTCGTTTTGAAACACGTTATGATAGAAAGAGCTTATGTTTAGGAAGGATGTCTTTATGAGAAATTGGATCATTTCACTTTTAATGATTGGAACGTTTCTACTCTTTCAGTTTGCGCAGAAGCCAGCGTTCGACTTCATGTTCCCACTATTTACGAAAACAGGAATTACTGCAGTCAATCAGGCGAATGCTTTAACAGCTGCTGTCTTACTAACGAGTGCAGGAATGATTATCGTTTTATTTTTACTAGCACGTATGAATAAAGATTTTTGGAAAATATTTGATGAGCCACGAGCTTCCACAACGAATATTATTAAATGGGGAATCTTCGGTTTTTTACTCGCAATGGTTGCTCAAATCATTAACAATTTAATTACTGTACAAATTACAGGTGAAGTGAAAGGCTCTGAAAACACCGCGCTTTTATTAGATCATTTTTCATTATCTCCTTGGTTTGCTTTAACGATTGTCGTCGTCGCACCGCTTACAGAAGAATTTGTTTTTCGACGTGCAATCTTCGGTGAACTTTATAACCGGGTCGGGTTCTTTATCGCAGCAACAATCAGTGGACTTCTTTTCGCTGTTGCTCATATGGATTTCACTCATATTTTAAGCTACTTATTCGTCGCTTATATTTTTGCTTATACGTATGTGAAAACTCGCTCGATTTGGACACCGATTATCGCTCACTTTTTAATGAACGGATTTGTCGTTTTATCAGCATATCTTGCGATGAAATTTGCTCCTGATGCATTAACAACGATCTCGTTCTTATTCTAAAAAAATGCGCTTTTGCTATCATTTTCTAAAGAAAACGGGTAGCGAAAAGCGCATTTTTTAATCATTTTGTTGATCGTCCGTACGTAAAAAGTAAATGAGCGTTTGCAATTCAACGGATAAATCAATCGTATGAATCCGAACATCGGATGGAACAGATAAACGAACAGGTGTGAAATTTAAAATTCCTCGTGTTCCTGCTTTTACTAAACGATCCGTTACTTCTTGAGCAACTTTTGCAGGCACTGTTAAAATAACGACTTGAATATTTCGTTCTCGTAATTGTGTTTCTATCTCATCTGGGTGATAAAGAGCGATATCATTAAATAAAGTTCCTTCATGGGGAGCTTTTGGATCAAAGGCAACGACGACGCGAATGTTATGATTTTTCTGGAAATTATATTTTAAAATCGCACCGCCTAAACTTCCGACACCGACGAGAGCAACGTCTGTTTCTTCATCTTGTTGTAACACTTTTCGGAAAAAGCCGACTAAATCATCTACATTGTATCCGTAACCTTTTCGACCGAGGGCTCCGAAATGAGAGAAGTCACGTCGAATCGTTGCAGCGTCTATTTTCATCGCTTTACTTAAATCCCCTGATGAAATACGTTGTACACCATCTTGTTGAAATTTACGTAAAATGCGATAGTAAATTGGTAAACGCTTCGATGTCGCTTGTGGAACGTTTGTTTGAATTTCGTTCATCATTAACCTCCTGAACTTACATATACCATTCATATCGTACCCTACACTCTTTTAATTGTAAAGACGAACAATTGCGACACGATGCACTTTCGATTACACTTAGTATAAGAATAGAGGTGTTTGTATTGATTATTTTACAAGTCAATGGCTTAACGAAAACATTTTCCGGCGAACCGATTATTGAAAATGCACAACTTACGATCCGAGAAGGCGATCGTGTAGCACTCGTCGGCCGTAATGGTGCAGGGAAATCGACTTTTTTAAAAATTATCGCTGGTGAATTAAATAAAGATGCAGGACAGATCATCATGCCAAAAGATTTAACGATTGGCTACTTAGAGCAACATGCGCATTTACATTCTGAACGAACGATTTGGAATGAAATGATGACTGTTTTTGAACCACTCATTACTTTAGAACAAGAAATACGCGCACTCGAGCAACAAATGAGCGATTTGCATCCAGAAACCGATAAAGCAACTTATGATGAAGTAATGAAAAAATACGATTATTTACAAAATGAATATACGACAAAAGGAGGCTACGTCTACGAAGCAGAAACGAAAGCCGTATTAAACGGGATGCAATTTTACGAAAAAGATTATTCAAAACTCGTTTCGACTTTATCAGGTGGACAAAAAACTCGCCTCGCCTTAGCAAAACTTTTACTCACTCAACCTGACCTACTCATTTTAGACGAGCCAACAAACCATTTAGATATTCAAACACTCGAATGGCTTGAAGGTTATTTAAGTGCTTATCGTGGTTCTATCTTGATCGTCTCTCACGATCGCTTTTTCCTCGATAAAATCGTCAATGTCACATATGAAATCTCACGTCGTCACGTGACAAAGTACAATGGAAATTACAGCTATTACGTGACAGAGAAAGCGAAAAATTATGAAATTGAACGTAAACGATTTGAAAAAGAACAGACAGAAAAAGCAAAACTTGAAGAGTATATTGCACGTAATATCGCTCGTGCTGCAACGAGTAAAATGGCAAAGAGTCGTCGAAAAAAATTAGAGCGGACGAAATGGATGGACGCTCCTGATGGCGATGAACGCTCTGCACGCTTTTCATTTACGACAGACCAGCCGAGTGGACAAGACGTTTTACAATGTACGAATGTAGCTATCGGCTACGAGGAACCAGTTGCTAAAAACTTGAATGGGCGAGCTTACCGAGGAGACCGTATTGCCATTGTTGGTCCGAACGGTGTCGGGAAATCTACTTTACTTAAAACGATTATTCGACGCATTCCGCCACTTGAAGGTGAAATTTTTTATGGGACAAATGTTACTTTCGGCTACTACGATCAAGAACAAGCAACACTTCTTGGAAATGGAACTGTTTTAAATGAAATATGGGACGACTGGCCAATGATGAATGAAGGCGATATTCGTTCATTACTCGGAAGTTTCTTATTTTCAGGAGATGATGTAGAAAAGCCAGTTTCAGCATTATCAGGTGGGGAACGTGCGCGTCTATCACTAGCGAAACTTATGCTAGAAAAGGCGAATACACTTATTTTAGATGAGCCGACAAACCATTTAGATTTAGATAGTAAAGAAGTGTTAGAAAATGCGTTAGAAGATTTCGATGGCACATTATTATTCGTTTCACACGACCGTTACTTTATGAATCGTATCGCAACAAAAGTGATCGAACTAACAGAAGACGGACTCATCGAATATTTAGGTAACTACAATTATTACTTAGAGAAAAAACAAGAAATGTTAGAGTTACAACAACTCGAAGAAGAAGAAGCTGCAGTGGATGTCGATAAAAAACCGAAAGTTGCGTTATCGAAAGAAAGAAAACGCGAACGTCGAAAAATCACTCGGAAAATTGACCGATTAGAAGAACAACTCGTAACACTTGATCAAAAAATTACATCCTTAATGGAAGAAATGAGTTCTCCTGAATTAGCAAATGATCACGTTACTTTAATGGATTTACAACAACAAGTAGATGAAGCGACAGAAGAAAAAGATCAATGTGAAATGGAATGGTTAGAAGCACAAGAAGCATTAGAAACATTCGATCATGAACAGTAAAAGACCGGACGAAAGGAATTTCCTTTTGTCCGGTCTTTTTCATTCATCCATTTTCCAAGAATGCATCGGCAAGCTCGGATTTCCATTCATTGCCAAATCACTACGAACTCCTGCAACATACATCGCATGACCTGCTGCACCGATCATTGCGGCATTGTCTGTACATAAATGAATCGGTGGTACAGAAAACGGAATATTTTCTTGTTCAAGTGCTTCCGTTAGTGCCGCACGTAAACCTTTATTTGCAGAGACTCCGCCTGCTGCAATTACCATTTGTACATCATATTCTTTTGCTGCTCGCACTGTACGTTCAACGAGAACGTCGATGACACTTTCTTGAAATCCTCGAGCGATTTGGTCTGCTTGAATTTCTTCTCCTCTTTGCTGCGCATTGTGATGATAATTCATCACAGCTGATTTCAACCCACTAAAGCTGAAATCGTAAGACCCTTCTTCTAACCATGCGCGAGGAAACTCAATCGCTTCCTCTGCAGTTTGAGCTAATCGATCAATTTCAGGGCCCCCTGGATAAGGAAGTCCAATCACACGAGCTACTTTGTCAAATGCTTCTCCTGCCGCATCGTCTCGTGTTTCTCCAATTTTTTCAAAATGACCATGATCTTTCATAACGACAAGTTCTGTATGACCACCTGAAACGATCAATGCCAATGCTGGGAATTTCATCGGTTCAACAAATGCATTCGCATACATATGTCCTACAATATGATGCACACCGATAATTGGTAATTCATGAGCAAATGCGAAAGCTTTCGCAGCATGAATACCGATCAACAATGCACCTACAAGGCCTGGGCCTTCTGTTACAGCTACTGCATCTAACTCTTCAGGGGTCACACCTGCTTGTTCTAATGCTTCGTCAATGACGAGTGTAATCTGTTCTACGTGATGACGAGAAGCTACCTCTGGTACAACTCCACCGAAGCGTCGTTGACTTTTAATTTGTGAAGCGACGACATTGGATAAAATTGTATCACCATTTTGGATCACAGCAGCTGCTGTTTCATCACAACTCGTCTCAATTCCTAAAATAATTGTCATTTCCATTCCACCCACATGACGAGGGCATCTTCGCCATCGTCCGTATAATATTTTTTACGAATGCTTCCATCTTGGAAGCCGTATTTCCGATATAAATTTTGTGCAACGTTATTACTTACACGAACTTCTAAAGTCATTCGTGATGCCTCTAAACTTTTCGCATATAAAATTGCTTCTTGCATTAAACGATCACCAATTTTTTTCCCTCGATATTGAGGATGTACCGCAACATTCGTAACATGTGATTCGCCTGCCACAATCCACATTCCGAAAAAGCCAATCACTTTCTCGTGATCAACTGCTACGATATAATGCGCTAACGGATTTTGGCCTACTTCATACATGTACATACTCGCTGTCCATTGAGAAGTAAAGGATAGCCTTTCAATTTCCATCACTTCTTCAATATCTTCTAATGTCATTAAGCGATATTCGATCATGAACGTTTACACGCTTTCTGCCAATTCGCTTCAGCTTCAGCTAAACGAGAATATTCCGGTACGAATGTATGGACATCATCTTCTTCTGTTCTTTGCATTGCTAATGCGACGAGATCTGTTGCACGAGGTGCCCAAAATCTTTTCGGTGCGATTTGCAGTTTATCACCGAAGTTTTCTTGTAATACTTCTTGATACGTCATCACATCTTGTCCTGTAAATAAAATAGGTTCTTTTACCGTTTCAGTTAATTCTTTTAACCACGCTTCTATATTCGTATGACGTTCTGATAACACTTCTTCTACTTGACCATTTTTCACTCGGTACAGTCCGGTATATACATTGCTTCGTCGTGCATCAATGATCGGACAAATATAACCGTCAAATGAATAAAAAGGTGCAGCTAAAATTTTCACACTTGGAATACCGATTAACGGTTTGTTCAATGTCCAAGCTAATGTTTTAGCAATCGTTACTCCAATACGTACACCTGTATAAGAACCTGGACCTTCAGAAACTGCAATAGCATCGAGTTCTTTCGGTGTCACATCAGCTTCATGAAATAACCGTTCAATGACCGGCATTGCACGATGCGAATGACGAATATTCATCGTCGCATTTTCTTCTATTAAAACGTATCCATCTCGAACGAGCGCTATTGAAAGCGGGCCGTTTGATGTATCAATCCCTAACCATAGCATCTTTTATCGCCTCACATATTTTTTCAAATCGTTCACCATATGCTTCACAAGTAACATGGCGTGTCGTTTCATCGATAGGTTCAAATCGTAATGTCATATATTCTTCTGGTAAAAACTCTTCAATATATTGAGCCCACTCAACAACACTGATCGCATCACCGTAAAACAAGTCGTCCCAACCTAAATCTTCGTATTGATCTTTTAAACGGTACACATCGAAGTGTTGGAAAGGCACGTCGCCTTCATACTGCTTTAAAATTGTAAATGTTGGACTATTAACATTGTCCTCTACATGAAAAGCTCGAGCCAATGCTTGTGTAAATGTTGTTTTTCCAGCACCGATCGAACCTTCTAATGTTAGGACATCAGGCGGCGATAAGTGTGTAGCTACTACTTGCGCCAATCGTTCTGTATCTTCTAATGAATGTAATTCAATCATAATCATCGGTCCTTTCTATCCTTCTTAGTGTACCGAATTTTTTTCATAATGTCTTCCTTGAAGTAAAAAATGACACAAAAAAACGACTTCTCTTGAAGTCGTGAAATGTTTATATAATGGCGGTCCCGACGGGAATCGAACCCGCGATCTCCTGCGTGACAGGCAGGCATGTTAACCGCTAC
>JASKZX010000073.1 GCA_030147435.1 Savagea sp.
GGATAAAAATGACACAAGTAGTAGAGTTAACAGAAGCAGCAGCAGTTCAAGTAAAAACGATGATGGAACATAATGGAGAAGAGGATGCGTATTTACGTGTTGGTGTACAAGGAGGCGGATGCAGTGGTCTCACTTACGGTTTAGGATTTGAAGAAGAGCCTGCACAAACGGATGATGTGTATGAACAACATGGAGTTCGTATCGTCATTGCAAAAATGGATGCACCGATTTTAGAAGGAACAGTCGTTGATTTTAAACAGTCACTCATGGGTGGCGGATTTACGATCAATAACCCAAATGCGATTGCATCATGTGGTTGTGGTTCGTCATTCCGAACAGATAAAGAAGTCGGTTCACCAAACTCATGTGACGTATAAGAAGAATTGTTGAAATAAGCTTGTCTTCATTTACAAATTACGAGATAATATTGAAATAGCTATGAAAAAAGGCTAGTATAGAATGAGGAAGAATTATCCGAAGCTGATTGAGTTAGCGAGTGAAGGAATCGTTATACAAGGATATGAAATAATAAAATAAAAGGTGGTTTCGATTTTCGTGACAAAACCGACAATTTTAGTATTAGGTGCCGGATACGGTGGCCTTACTACAGTCGTAGAATTACAAAAGAAAATTGGTATGAAAGATGCAGAAATCGTTTTAATTAACAAAAACGATTATCATTATGAATCAACATGGTTACATGAAGCAGCAGCAGGAACGCTTCCACCACACCGTGTACGTTACCGCATCGATAGCGTGATTGATGCACGTAAAGTAAACTTTGTAGAAGCAGAAGTACAAAAGATTGATGTGAAGAAAAAAGAAGTAACATCAACAGCAGGTAAACATAAATATGATTACCTCGTTATCGGTCTCGGTTTCGAAGGAGAAACATTCGGAATTGAAGGTCTTGAAGAGTATGCACTTTCAATTGGTGATGTAAAATCAGCACGTAAAATTCGTGAACATATTCATTCACAATTTGCTGAGTGGTCTGCAGAGCACCCATCAGAACGCGATGACAGCCGTTTAACGATCGTTGTCGGTGGAGCAGGATTCACAGGGATTGAATTCCTCGGTGAATTAGCAGATCGTGTACCAGAATGGTGCAAAGAATATGATGTTCCACGTGAGAAAGTTCGAGTACTCTGTGTAGAAGCAGCACCAGCTGTTTTACCAGCATTCGATCCAGAACTCGTTGAATATGCAGTAAAAAGCTTAGAAGAGCGCGGTATCGAGTTCTCTGTCGGAACACCACTCGTTCAAGCGACACCAGATGGCGTAAAAATTAAAACAGGTGACGATGAATTCAAGTTTATCGAAACACGTACAGTCGTATGGGCTGCAGGTGTTCGCGGTAACCGTTTAATTGAAGAAACAGAAGGCATCGATAGTCACCGTGCACGTGTAGCTGTAGAAAAAGATTTACGTGCTCCAGGTCATGACGATGTATTCATCGTAGGAGACTGTGCATTCATGATGAATGAAGAAGCAGGTCGTCCATACCCACCGACAGCACAAATTGCGATGCAACAAGCAGAAACATGTGCGAAAAACCTCGTTCACTTATTAAAAGGTGAAAAGACAGAAACATTCACACCTGACTTAAAAGGTAGTGTATGTTCACTTGGTGGAGACGATGCAATTGCTATGGTCTTCGGCGATAAGAAATTTACAGGTAAAACAGCATCAATGTTAAAACGTGTTGTTGATAACCGCTCATTATTCATGGTTGGCGGACTTGGCTTAATGCTTAAAAAAGGGAAGTTCGACTTCTTATAATAATGAAGAGAGTATACTCTCGAATAGAAAAAAGACACTTGATTCGTTCAAGTGTCTTTTTCATTTCTATAATATAGGTGTTTCTATACGATTTTCCTATGACACTAAATCACAACTTCTACTTTCAATACTTAACGTATGAGGAAGTAGAGAAGTTGCATTAATACCAATAATCGTACCAAAACTCGTTCCAAAGATCATAAGCAACTAATTGGTCACCGAAAATAAATCCACTAATAAAGTATAAAATACCAATTACGACGAAACCAATTAAAAGACCGAACCATGGGTCGATTTGTGAATCTAATCGTGTCAAAATGGAACTAATTAAAAAGAGTGGCGTAACACTTAATGCGATTGAAAAGGCAATCATAATAAAAATAGAAGTACTGATTGATAATGGGTTAATGAGTGCTAAGAAAAATCCGATTGTTGCCATCGCAATAGGAAGGCCGAGGTGTGCTCCATAATAATTAATAATTTGCTTGAAATTGACTGATAAGCCGGAAAGTAAAGTCGATAACCATATACCGATCACTGGAATAAATAAGCCAGGGATAAGTAATAAACTTACACGAATGAACACTTCAAAAAATCCAAAGAAATTAGCAAGTCGTGCAATTGATAAAGAGACTAATAGTCCAAAAACAATAATGCTAATTAAACCATTACCAAACGTTTGTGAAGATTGTTGAAATACAGATGATGGTCTTTTGAATGTTTCAAAAAAATAACCGAAGTATAATTGTGAATGGTTTTTTAAACTGTTCATTGTTTGTGCTGTTGGCACTTGGTCAGGTGCAGGCGGTGTTTGTACAGGCTCACTAGTCGTGTCTAGAAATGGTGCACCACACTTCCCACAAAACTTACCATGTTCTTGTGTGTGGCCGCAAGAAGTACATTTCATGTTTGATGTTCCTTTCCTTATGTATAATGATAGAGAGCTTTCCTAAGAAAGACCTGTGAATATAATAGCATAGTTTGGCAAGTGTGGGAAAAAAATCATGAAAAAGGAGAGTAGATGATAATGAAGCGAGCGAATGTTTGGCTAGGAGCAGCAGCAATTGTTGAAAATGATGAGAAAAAGTGGCTCGTCGTTAAAAAAACATATGGCGGATTAGAAGGATTATGGTCTTTTCCTGCAGGGTTCGTTGAAGCGAATGAAACAATTGATGAAGGAGCTGTTCGTGAAGTAAAAGAAGAAACAGGAATTGATGCGGCGATTTGTGAGCTTGTCGCTTTTCGCACCGGCGTATTAGAGTATGGCGTTAGCGATCATATGGCAATCTTCCTTGCGCGTCCAAAAGATGAGCGTCAACAAATTTGTCTATGTGAAAAAGAAATTGCTGATGTCGCTTGGTTATCGCGTAAAGAATTACAAGAGCGTTCGGATGTATCGGAGATGGTAAAAGAGATGAGCCGTCATTTAACATCTGCTCGTTGTGAATTAGGCGATGCGATCAATCCTGGTGATCAATTTGGATATACTTCTTATAAGTTATTTTATAAAAAAGATTAACAGTAGTGACTTTTCTTCAGAGATTGAAGAAAAGTCGCTTTTTTTCTTAAGAATTCATTTGTTTCCTGTAAAGTTTGATACAATAAGAATAGTTTATAGAAAAAGGAGCTAATAAAATGAAAGAACTTGCAGTAGCACGAGTAAGTGAATTACAAGGTGGTTCACTCATTCTCGGTGTCACAGAACATGCATCAAATGTAGAAGGTTGGAACGAGTTTGTAGAAGCGTATGTACCTGCATTGAACGATTGGGTGAAATCAGGAGACGTTTCAACGAAAGAAGGAAAAGTGACGACATTACCTGTTGCCGATGCACCGTTTGATCGACTCGTTTGTGTCGGGTTAGGACGTCGTGATGAATTGACGACACGTCAAGTGCGTGAAGCGTTCGCATCAGTTGGAAAATTAGCACGTGCAAATGAATGGCGTGACGTTTCATTCGTTGCTTCAACATTT
>JASKZX010000075.1 GCA_030147435.1 Savagea sp.
ATTGATCAAAACTTTCCCTCTTTTCATTTGCATATAATGAACAATCTCAGTAAAAATCCTTTTTAACCGAGATGAAGACTCACGTTTCATTACCTTTATTTTCGGTTCGTTTTTCGGTTTGTTTAGTTCTTTTCTCTTATTTTTTGCGACGATGATAAGTTGCGCGCTCGGCATCCTTCAGTGATTCTCTTGCTTCTTCAATCGTCTCAATTCGTTTTAAATCGCTCTCGATTTCGTTTTGACAATCGTCACAAAGCTTTCCTGACTGTGTCAGTGCGCCGCATCGATCGCACGGATAACCGAGTCCAGGGAACTGTGCCGGTTGCAAACGGCCTTTTCGTACCCAGTCAAAAAGTAACTCGCGATCGATATTAAATTCCTCTTCGATCTGTTCAATCGTTGCTGCTCGGTTTTCTCGCCGGCGTAAAAATCGATACACTTTGTCATAAAGTTCTTCTTCTTTTTTGGCACATGCCGGACAAACGTCACGTAGGCCATTGTAATTAAATAAGGCATGACACCTTGGACATTGTCTCACTTCACTCATCTTTTTTTCCTCCTTTTCGTACGAGCGGTCGGCTAATGACGAGAGCTTCAACCGATGAAGCGCCGAGCCGCCGTAATTGTTCTGCAGCCTGACATAATGTATTCCCTGTAGTTACGACGTCATCGACGAGCAAATACGTATGATCCGTAGAAACATGCGAAACAATCGGCGCAAACAACTCTTTATAAGAAAGTCGTTCTTTTCTACTTTTTTCACTCATACGAGTAGACGTCGTTTTTCGTAACACGTGTTGGTAGCGAAGGTTTGCTGCATCTAATATCGCATCGATATGCGCAAAAGTTCTACTTTTTACGTTGTCAGGATGTGCAGGTATTGGCACAATCCAATCATAATGGCGACGCTTGAGCCACTTTGTCACCATATTTGAAAAAATAGGTGCTAACGCAATGTCTTGCCGTTCTTTGTACTGATAAAGCAATCGTTGCATCGGTTGATCGTAGACGTACAACACATACACTTTTAACTGACACGGTAAAGTAATATGCTCTTTCGGGTACGGCGTCCATTGCGTATAACACGCTGAACAAATCGGTAAGGGACGTTGAAGTAATAAAAGTTCTTTCCACGTCGGTAGAGGTGTCCACTCTTTTTCACATAATAAACAAATCATCGGAACGCCTCTTGATTCAAACGTTGAATTTCTTTTTTTGCTGCATCCATCGCAAATGTAATTCCGTGATGGAAAAGAATAAAGTCGCCTGTCGGTGCATCTTTACTACGTCCGACACGTCCACCGATTTGAATGAGGGCTTCTTTCGTAAAAATGCGTCGTTCCGCTCCTAACACCGCAACTTGTACGTCGGGGATCGTTACTCCCCGCTCGAGAATCGTCGTCGTCAGTAATCCTTGGATGTCTCCACGACGTAAAGCGAGTACATCTTCTTCTCTCGATTCACTTGAAGCATGTACAGCACGTACGGTCGCATCTATCGTTCGTACAAGCGGTAACGCGCGATGCATCTCATCGATCGATGCAAAAAATAATAAATACGGTTTTCCTCGTTGCACCACTTGTTGTAACCACTGTTTGACGTTACGTGGCAACATCCCTTTTCGAAGTCGCTCTCGATAAAAAAAGCTCGCCCGATATGTCGGCTCTGGAAGTGGATATCCGTGATAACGGACGGGAATTGTCAAAACGTCACCTACACGTTCATAATGCGTGATCATTTCACGTGTTGCTGTCGCTGTAATGAAATGAATATGACCGTTCGGCTTTACTGCCTTTTGAACAGCTCGTTGTAACGTTTCATCCGCGTTATACGGGAAAGCATCCGCTTCATCTACATAAACCGCATCAAATGCTCGTTCGTATCGATAGAGCTGATGTGTCGTTGCTAAAACGAGTGGTGCTTTTAGAGGTTGTGGCTTTTTTCCCTCATATAAAACAAGTATATCAATATTTTTGAAAACTTTCTGCACTCTTGGTAATAATTCACGAATAACATCTGTCCGAGGAGAAACGAGTGCGACGTATTCCCCTCGTTGAAGTGCTGCTCGTATCGGAGCGAATAATACTTCTGTTTTTCCTGCTCCACAAACAGCATAAAGGAGTTGAGGGTGATTTTTTGCACGAGTCGTCATTTTTTCTGCTGCCAATCGTTGAGACGGAGAATACGTTCCTTCCCACTTTGGCACTTGTCGCAGTACGAGTTGTTCTGTATTCGGAATCGTACAAAGTGTAGTGCATGTAGATACACGCCCAAGCGCTAAGCAGTTACGGCAATACGTACAACTCTTCTGACAGCTCGTACAATCATATGTAGTAAATCGTCGTTGATCGGTATTATGACACCGTTCACAACGATAGAAACGACGAAAGAGGCGACGTTGAACACTCACCCCTTTTTTCGTTTGTATAAGTCCTTCGTTGATCAATTGTTCAACGATATGTTTCGGAAAAGGAAGTGTTGAAAGAGGGAAGATTCGTCCACGTAAATAGTGAATGATTTCCTCTTTCATAAAATCCTCCTATTCTTCGAATCTTTTTTTCCACCCGAGGCCCATCGCACCTTCTCCTAAATGGGTACCGATGACAGGACCGAAATGGCTTACATGGAAGACGACATGTGGTAATTGTTTTTCTAACTGGCGTTTCCACTTTAATGCTTCTTCTTCCGCATTCGCATGAATGATGACTGCTTCTACTGGCATTTTTTCAGCTTGTTTTGCGAGCAATTCACTCATCCGTTTATACGCTTTTTTCTTCGTGCGAATTTTTTCAAACGGAACGATTTTCGTATCGACAAAGTGAAGTAATGGTTTCACTTGAAGTAAACTTCCGATCATCGCCGCTGCGCCTGATAAACGCCCACCTCGTTG
>JASKZX010000106.1 GCA_030147435.1 Savagea sp.
GTAATTTTACGAGGAGTCGTTCCTTGTGCTTCAACAGCTCCTGTTAAGTCTTCATCTTTCGTTGCGATAAACTCTTCAATCGCTTTTGAAAGCTCAGCTCCACGAAGGTCAGAGAAGTTATTATCAGCAAGATATTTTAACTTCACTTCGTTTGGTGTACCTTCGAGCCCTTTCGTATAAGCAGGTGAAACGACAGGGTCTGCAAGTTCCCAAATTTGGCCGACAGGGTCTTTGAACGCACCGTCGCCGTACACCATCACTTCGATCGTTTTGCCTGTCATTTCTTTTAATTTCGCTTGGATGTTGTCAACGACTGGTTGACATTGACGAGGGAATAATTTTAATGAGTCGTCTGTTGACGTGTTTGCGCCAAGTAAACCGAACTCTTCATTAAATCCGCTACCATTGATCGGCTCTGCTAAAATATCATCTAATGTTAGTACTTTTTCAGCACCGTTTTCTTCTAAAATACGTTTCGTACGGAAGCGTGTATGAATGTCACATGTTAAAACATTTTTCGTATAACGTAAAATTGTTTTCGGCTTTTGTGAGAAAATAATTTCACATTCTTTATCGTATGCTTCAACGAGTGAACGATAATATTCGATATAGTCAACACCTGTGAACGTATGTTTTTGGTAACCGAAATGTTTTCGGAATTCTTCTTCCGTTAACACATCTGTCCACGGGTTGATTCCTTTTTCATCGAGTTGGTCGATACTAATTAAGTGGTTACCTACTTCGTCTGACGGATAACTTAACATAATGACGACTTTTTTTGCTGCACCTTTTGCGATTCCACGTAATGTGTTTGCAAAACGGTTACGGCTTAAAATAGGGAAAGTAACCCCGATTGTGTCGTCACCGAATTTATTTGCAATATCTACTGCAATATCATCGACAGTAGCATAGTTTCCTTGTGCACGTGCGACGATTGATTCTGTAATTGATACGATATCTCGATCGCGTAATTCAAAGCCTTCTACTTCTGCAGCTTCTAATACACTATCGACGACGATTTGTTCGATGTCGTCGCCTTCATTAATGATCGGGCAGCGAAGACCTCTCGCTACTGTTCCTACTACTCGTTTCATAAATAATCGCTCCCTCAAATTCGTTAGCTTTTTTAAATCTCTACCATTAGATAATATACATGATAAGGTAGGTATAAGTAAAATGAATATATTGAATAGAGGTTATAAGGAGTGCTTATATGAGTAAAGGAATCGATAATTACCGTATTTTTTGCGAAGTAGGAAAAAGTAAAAGCTTTTCAGAAGCAGCGCGTGCTCTTTATTTAACACAACCTGCAGTAAGTCAAGCAATCATGCAGTTAGAAGAAGAACTAGCTACGCGTCTTTTCCACCGTTCGCCGAAAGGAGCGGTATTGACGCAAGAAGGAAAGCTTTTGTACGAATATGCAAGTTCAGCGATCAATTTACTCGATACCGGCATTGCGAAGATGGATGAGTTTAAAAATTTAACAGCTGGGGAGTTGACAATCGGTGTCGGTGACTCGATTTCACGTCATTTTTTACTTCCGTTTTTAGAAGAGTTCCATTACCGATATCCCCATATTCAATTTCGTATTGAAAATGGAACGACGTATGAGTTGTGTCAATTGTTGAAGTCAGGAAATGTAGATGTTGCTTTTTGTAATTTTCCGATTGAAGATGAGCGATTGACGCTCGTGCCATGTGCAACGATTCATGACGTGTTCGTTTACGGCGAGAAATACCAAAAAATATTTGAAGAGACCGTTTCTTTTGAAGCACTCGCTAACGTTCCACTCATTATGTTGGAGTCAAAGTCGAACTCTCGTCAATACGTTGAACGGTTCGTCGCCTCTCATGGTGTTACATTAGATCCGGTGTTTGAACTCGGCTCGCACGATTTACTCCTTGATTTTGCTCGCTCGAATTTCGGTGTTGCTTGTGTAACACGTGAGTTTTCTACGAAAATATTAGAACAAGGCATCTTAAGAGAAGTTTCGTTAAAACATCCGATTCCTCCGAGAGAAATAGGACTTGCTTACTTAGAGAGTGTTCCACTTTCTCCAGCATCTGAGCGTTTCGTCTCAATTGTTCAATCACGGCTCAAATAAGTGAAAAGAGCCAATAAACGTGGTAAAATAGAAAAGTAGGTGAAATGTGAAATTTCTAAGGAGGAAACGAAATGAAAGCAGCAGTATGGTATGGTCATAAAGATATTCGTGTAGAAGAGCGTGAATTACGTCCAGCACGTGATAACGAAGTAACAGTTCGTGTCGCATGGGCAGGAATTTGCGGAAGTGATTTACACGAGTACGCAGAAGGCCCAGTATTCGTTCCAGTAGATGAGCCTGCACCACTTACAGGCGAAGTCGCACCAATTACGATGGGGCACGAGTTTGCAGGAATTGTTGAATCAGTTGGAAAAGATGTTACGAACTTTAAAAAAGGTGATCGTGTCGTCATTAACCCAACAATCACATACGGCAATAAACCAGAAGGTATGGACATTTACGATGGATTTAACTTCATCGGTCTTCACGGTGACGGAGGATTTGCTACATTTGCTCATGCACCAGAAGAGAACGTCATTTTACTTCCAGAAGGAATGACACTTCAAGAAGGAGCACTCGTAGAACCGATGGCAGTTGCAGTTCAAGCGGTAAAAGAAGCAGATATGCGTTTTGGTGATACTGTTGCAGTATTCGGAGCAGGCCCGATCGGTTTACTCCAAGTCATTGCAGCAAAAGCAGCAGGAGCGACAGAAATTCTCGTATTCGATTTATCAGAAGAACGTTTAGCGCTTGCGAAAAAACTCGGTGCAACACATGTCTTTAACTCAGGACAAGTAAACCCTGTAGAAGCAGTAGAAAACATTGTACCAGGTGGAGTTGACGTCACGTTTGAAGTAGCGGGTGTTCAACCGACATTCATTCAAGCGATCGACGTGACACGTCCACGCGGAACAGTCGTCATCGTTTCAATTTTCGCACGTCCAATTGAGTGGAACCCACTTCACTTAACGAATACAGGTGTAAAAATTACATCGACAATTGCGTATTCGAAAAAGACGTTTAAACAAACGGTTGATTTAATCGGTACAGGCCAAATCGATCCAAAAGGTATCGTGACAGCTCAAATCGAATTAGACGACATCGTTGAAAAAGGTTTCGAAGCATTAATTAACGACAAATCACAAGCGAAGATTTTAGTTGAATTAAGCGGAGAAAAATAAGTCGTTTTTCAAGCTACGTGCTTTTAAGTGCGTAGCTTTTTTGTCGTTTTCTAACAATGAAAGTAGAAGAAAAACAGACGATACAATGAAAATATGTTATGATACGGCGTACAAATAGTAGTTAAGGGAGGAAGACGAATGAAGCAATATGAAACGATGACAGGCGAAGAAATTCGTGCGCGTATTCGTGCAGGAGAAATTACAGGGCCGACTGCAGGAATGGCGGCAGGATTTACGCAAGCAAACCTCGTCATTTTACCGAAAGAAGATGCTTATGACTTTTTATTATTTTGTCAGCGAAATGAGAAGTCTTGTCCCGTATTAGATGTAACAGATACAGGAAGTCCGGAGCCGAAGCAAATCGCACCAGGTGCTGATCTACGTACTGATTTACCGAAATATCGTATTTATCGCGATGGAGAATTTGTTGAAGAAGTTTCTTCCATTGAACATTTATGGCAAGACGATTTCGTCGCTTTTTTACTCGGTTGTAGTTTCACATTTGAAGCACCTCTTGTAAAAGAACAAATTCCTGTTCGTCATATTGAAGAAGGGTGTAATGTACCGATGTATGAGACGTCGATCGAAACGACACCAGCAGGGAAGTTTCACGGACCGACTGTCGTTAGTATGCGTCCGATGACACCTCAAGAAGCGATTCGGGCAACACAAATTACGAGTCGTTTTCCAGGTGTTCACGGAGCACCGATCCATATCGGGGATCCATCACAAATTGGGATTGAGACGATTGAGTCACCAGATTTCGGGGAAGCAGTAACGATCAAAGAAGGGGAAGTACCAGTATTTTGGGCATGCGGCGTAACTCCGCAAGCAGTGGCGATGGAAAGTAAACCGTCACTCATGATTACACATGCGCCTGGTTGTATGTTCGTAAGTGACCTCAAAGATGACGCATTAAGCGTAATGTAAGGGTGAAAATATGAATCATAAAAATAAAACGGTCGTTCGGTCAATGGACATTTTAGAATTGTTTTTCGACCATCCAGCACTCACTTTTCAAGAAATGATTGATTTATCAGGGATTCCGAAAAGTTCGGTTTACCGGATGATTCGTTCATTAGAAGAAATCGGATTTTTAGAAAAAGGTGAAGATACGAAATATCGCTTAGGAACGATATTTCTGAAATTTGGTCATCTCGTTTCGAGTCGCATCGACATTCGTCAAATTGCGGTACCGATTATGGAAGAGTTACATAAAGAAATTAATGAAGCAATCAACTTAGCGATTCGAGAAGGCGATGAAGCGGTCTATATTGAAAAAATTGATAAATTCCAAAGTGTTCGTCTCTATACTGCAGTCGGTCGAAGAAGTCCGCTCTATGCAGGTGCGTGTCCACGTGCGATTTTATCATTTTTATCCGATGAAGAATTGAGCGATTATTTTCGTCGCGTTGAACGTCATCCGATAGCGATGAAGACGATGTTAGATGAAGGACAACTTCGTACATCGATTCAAGAAGCGCGCATTCATGGCTTTACAGTGAGTCATTCTGA
>JASKZX010000108.1 GCA_030147435.1 Savagea sp.
CCTTCGATCAACGTAATATCATGCGTTTCAATGACTGAACGTATTTGTTGAACGAGAGTATCTAGCGATATACTTTCGTTCTGTTCTTTCAATGCAAAATGAGGAGAGGCAGGACGCGGTACTGTAACAGAAGAAAACGCTTCAATTTGTAAATAGTCTTCAAACCACGCAAGATCTGGATAGCGCTTCGTTCGTTCATCTCTTCCTGTTTGAAACGGTTTTACAATCGCTACTTTTTTTCCTTGTCTCTGAAAGTAACGATAAAGGACCGTCGTTGCTACCGTCTTTCCGACATCTGTTCCGACGCCTGAAATAAAATATGCTTTCGTCATATTACCATCCCTTTGGTTAACTATTTTTATTAAAAGTTTACACTTAAACTATACAAATAGTTCGAACTTATGTCAACATTATATTTATTTAGTTAACTTATGTTTCATTTTGAGAAGGACGGGTAAACAGTAAATAACTTACAAATGAAAGGGATGAGACAAATGAAAAAAGAAATTGTACATGACAAACGCCAATCGAAAAAACGTTATCTGTCTGAGGAAAAAGAAATCTTTAAAATGATCAACGAAGGAGGTCCTGTCATTTCAGGTGATTCGTTTGCTCATCTAGAAGATACAGATGACAAAGGACATAAAAAAGAGCATCACCCGTATCATTCCGATGCGTCGTAATGAAAAGCTTTATGTCAGACGCAGCGGAACTATCATAAAAGAAAGGATTAGATAATATGAGTAAAGAACAATTACAAAATGAAGAAGAAAGCAAAAAGATTCCAAAAGAAGAGCGAAAAATTAAAGAAATGGTCAACGAAGGTGGCCCTATTCCTGATCCTGAAAAGCCAGATATTGCACGCCCCGAAGATCGCAAAAATGAATAAATTGACGTTTAATAAAGAAAACACCTTTTCGTAGAAATCTTTTACGAAAAGGTGTTTTTTATAATAGTTACATCATCATAAAAAAACGCTAATGTAGTATTAGCGTTTTATGATGTAATATCATTTAAAACTTTTAAATATTGTTCACTATACAATGTGCGAGGAGCTAAATATGCTTTTACCCATCGACGTATCGGTTTATAACTTTCGGGAATCATTTCATGATCGACTCCTTCAATCCAATATGTCGTTAATAAGTCGTCGGAAACGATTTCCTCATACGTATCAAACGTGTTTTCAATATCTACTTTCTCGTCTGAAGAACCGCCGATTAATACGATCGGTTTCGTTAAATTACGTAAGTCTTGTCGTACGTCTACATCTAAGTTTTTTTGCATAAAGCCAAAACGTGCACGCGACAAGTCTCCACCCGCTGCGACATAATCTTCATATTTCCCTTGTCGCATATATTGTTCTAATCTCTTATGTTCTTCAGCTGTTAATGTCTGTTGACGTTGAAACTCCATCTGCTCATGCCAATTAATTGCAGGACTAATGAGAATCCCTCTCACTGCTTGTGTCTCTTCAACTACTCGTGGCACTACCCAACCGGCTTGACTCATACCGAGCACGACAATTTCATCAGCGTCATTAAAATATCCGATCATCCGCTTCGTTTCTTGAATACGGTCCTCCATCGACTGTTGTAGCCAATCTCCTCGAGACTGACCAATCCCTGGCTTATCCCATGAGACGACATTCCAACCATTGTTCGTTAATACTTCCCAAATAGGATAATATAATGATTGATGACTCGCATCAATCGGTCCATCGCCATGAACGATAAAAACATATTTATTTGAAGGTTCTTTCGGAGTAGCGGTCGTTACGTGGAGTAATTTTCCTTCTCCTACACAAACAAAACGTTCATATTCTTCAAAGTCATACGTATGTGAATTATATAAATAACTAGCAATTCCTATCACTGCTAACAAAATAACGATAGCTGGCACTATTTTTTTATTGTTCATATATCCATCGACTAGGCGATTGCTTCACATCCTTTCTGTCAACTCTAATATAGTAGTTGCAATGCCTCTCTATTTTAGCACTTGGATGTGAACATTATTCAAAATATTACTCATCTTCTTTTTCAACTAATGTTTGAACGATTGCACGAACAAATTTCTTTAATTGTCCGATATACATTTTTTCAGTTTCTACACTGACTTCATATACTGCTTGACGTCCTAAAATAACGAATGTTGCTCGACCATCAATTTGATAAGAAAACGCCGGGTACATTTGAACGTATTGTTCAGTAACTGGTAACTTCACTTGCTTTTTAATAGCATCATATTGTTCCTTCAACCCTAACGTTCGTCCATTCATTACTTTGGGTGTGTGAACATAGATTCCAAAAATCGCAAGTGGGATATTGTACGCTTTCAACGTCGGGTGTTCTAATACGTACGCTCGGTCTATCGCTCCTTCAACACCTGTTGTATCGAGTTCAACAGCGTGTTGAACCATTTCCAGACGATAATTTACTTTCCTTCCTTGAATGTATACTCGTGGCCAAGCGAAAGGATCAATCGATATATCTTCTCGTTCAATCAATTCAGACTCTGCTAAGCGACGCGCTTCAAAATTTCCTTCATTTGCTAAATTGACGAGATATTCAAATGTTTCTTCTCGCTCCTCTTCTGTTCCGAGTCCTTCTTGAATATATTGCCAAACAGGGAAAATCGCTTCTACTACTTCTTGTTGCATCGCTTCATAATATGCTCGGTACGCTTCATGATGATTTTCTTCTTTCTCTTCCATTTGACCGAGTGCAAATAATGCAGCTGGTAATCGTTCAGCCGCTGCTTGTTGATACCATCCTTTGGCATATCGGAATTCGGATGCTTCTTCATGCATTTCACCTAAAGTGAGCATCGCTTCTGCATGCCCTAATAACGCCGCTTTCTTTAAATAATAAACGGCACGTCCTTCATTTTTTTCAACATATTCACCTTCTAAATAAAGGATTCCTAAACTAAAGGCTGCTTTTGGATGATCTTCTTCTACTAACTCATATAATAACTTAATTTGTTCTTCTGTTACTCGTTGTTCCATATTATCTCCTCATTTCATCGCTCGTTTATTTTATCACAAAATAACACGATTAGAGTAGCCCTCTTTCTTTTAAGCGCATCCGCAAATAAACGAGCACTTCTTCGACATTGTCTTTCGTTACATAAATCCCAAAATCGGTAGATACATCTTCCGCATCGTAACCATATTCAAGTCTCTTAGCAATTTGCATTCCGATTTCGGGATAAAAATGATGACCATCCATATAATAATGACGTTGATCAGTAATTTCATTTGGATACATGAAATGCCAAATGCTTCCGTTCGTTTCAACGAGACCTTTTAACCACTTTTCATACTCTTCATATAATCCTGCATCGATTAATGTTTCAAAAAGAGGTGTCGAAATCGGTGTTGTAAACCAGATAGACTCTCGGCTTCCAATAGTTTCACGCACTTTTGACATAATCTCTTCATATTGATCGAAATATGTAAAGCCGCTGCGATAAAAACTATTTGCAAATGTCTCTACTTTTTTCTGAAATTGTTCTTCCGTCATCGCTTCTTTCTTTATTAAAACGTCGCCATCTCTCGTATAAAACTTCTCTCCTTCTGGAATCCGTCCACTAGAGAGCCACGCATTTCGTAATGCATATTTTGCGCTCGGTAATGATAAAAGGTAGCGCGTTTTATATAACGGTTGTTCGATCTTTTCTACATAGTTCGTTAATGACCGAGGAGTACTTGCTTCTGTAGTATTCGATTTAAAAAAATCAATCCCTATGATGAAACGCTCCGTTTCTGGATGTTGTTCAAGTGTATATAAAACAAATGTATGATATTCGCGCATCGAATAGTTCGCTGCTGCAAAATTGAATACGTCCCATTGATCAAAAGCATTCGATGGAATGTATGTCGCACGGCTACTCCCTAAAAGAACAGTATCAAGCGTTGCGTAATCACGTAGAGCGACGGCCTTTTGTTCTCGTTCATCAATGACTGTTTGTACTTGATTCCATTGATGATGATGACCATAATGCCAATACGGATCAATCACATAATTGATCGCAATGACTACTGACAACGCCGCAAAAGCTACAGCAAACATCATAGCGATAAATTGACGATCGTTCATTTCGCTCCTCCTTTAAAAGTTAAAGTATAAAAATTCACTAACTTCTTGTAAATGACTAATGCCATAGAAAAATAACAGTCCAGCAAATACAGCAAGTCCTGCTGTACGCTTTTTATGTTCCATAATTTGAACAGCGTTTCGCGCAAAAAATGTCACACTGACAGTTACAACGATAAGTACAATAAATTCAATCGGTTTTTCTAATGCAATCGTTACAGGGTTTCTCGACATCTCTAAAATTGCCTCTAAAGAGCCGACTCCATTACCACCAAACATTGCTTTGTAGACGGAAAAAGCATCTTCAACAGACTTTGCTCGAAACATAACGAATGTTAAATGGATAAAACTAAATGTTACAAACCAACCTGCAAGGCGCGACATTTGAAATCCGAAACTATTCCATAAGCGATGCACAATACTTGCTAGTCCATGCATCACACCCCATATAACAAATGTCCAAGCCGCTCCGTGCCAAATTCCGCTAATAAGAAAGACGAGAAAAATATTGACATATGTTCTCTGTATATTTTTTCGATTACCCCCGAGTGGAATATACACATATTTCGTTAAAAACTGTGTAAGTGTAATATGCCAACGACTCCAAAAATCTTTAATACTCGTCGCTTTGAGTGGGGAGTTAAAGTTTACTGGTAAGGCGATGTTAAATAATAACCCTAAACCGATCGCCATATCGGAATAACCACTAAAGTCAAAATAAATTTGGAACGTATAAGCAAATGTCGTCAACCAACTATCAAGCAATGTCAATTTATCGACGATGCGGTACCCTTCTGAAGCATAAAGAGCAAGTTGGTCGGCAATCCCTACTTTTTTAAATAAACCAATCGCAAAAATAAGTAATCCTTTCGCAATATTTGACGATTGAATCGTATACGTCGATGCATTACGAAATTGAGGCATTACTTTTCCGTGATGAACGATCGGCCCTGCTATTAATTGTGGGAAAAAGGAGACGAATAAGCCGTAACTGAAAAAGTTATAAGACTTCGTTTCATAACGATACGAATCGACGAGATAAGCAATTTGTTGGAACGTGTAAAAACTAATCGCAAGAGGTAACACTAATTCTTTCAATGGTAAAGATAAACCGAACATTGTGTTTACCGTCTCTATAAAGAAATCATAATATTTAAAATAACCGAGTAAACTTACGTTAAACACGATACCGAGTAGAAGTATACCTTTTCTAAATTTTTCCCAAAGACCTCTCGCTAAAATAGTACCAATTGTAAAGTTAACGAACATAGAGCTTAAAATAAGTGGTAAATAGACTGGATTCCAGTAACTATAAAAAAATAATGAAGCGACGAGTAACCAAATACGTGCGTAACTATTGTTCCATCGACCGATCAAATAAAATAACGCCCACGTTATCGGTAAAAAGATGAAGATAAACTCATATGAGTTAAAAATCAATGCGGCTCCTCCTCCTTCATTAGCATTAAATAATCATTGTTGAAAATAAAAAGTACTACATTCTTTTTAAGAATGTAGTACTTCTTTTGCACTAATACGAATGAATTGATCTTCAATTGTCACAATATATGAATCGAATTCGTACGTTCCTTTTTTAATTGTTTTTTTCCCGATATCTTTTAAAGTTTTTTCGATATTCGGTAAGCCGTATTGATACATTTGTTGATATAACACGTGACGTACAACCCCTTCTTCAACGACATAGGTTTGTCCATCATCTGTAATGAATCGCTGCGTATCATCTTCTCCTTCATAAAGAGCGATGAGGCGACCTTCTTGATGGAAGTGAGCGATAACATCTTCACTTCGTTCACCGAGATAAGGGACTTCCCATGTATCGCGTTCAAGTCGTTCGATTTCTTCTTGTGTCAATTTTTCTTCCGGGTAACCAAAGATCATTTCGCCTTGATGCCATGCTGTTTCAAATGTTTCTAAGTCCGCTTTTTTAAACGGTCCTTTTAAATCTTCTTCTGGGAAGAAATGTTCTTTCGTTCGACCAGCTGTCGAATTCGCTTGTTTTGTTTCTACATCAAAGTTAACAAAACGCACATGGAGCTTCTCTTCTCCGAAAGGTTCTCCCTCTTCATCAACATCTTGCTTTTCATACATATGAATAAATTGGTATTTTCCCCAGTCATCTGTTTTCCAGTTGACAGAACTAACAGTAAACGGTCTGCCAGAAAATCCTACCGATTCACTCGTCACTTTTAAATATGTTAACTTTACATCGCGAACGAGTAAATCGTCTTCGATATCCTCTTCTTCATCTTCATCTTCTTTCATAGGAGGTGAAGCATCATAATAGAAAAGAGCGATCATTTCATCTTCATTTCCTTTTAACGTATCAAAAGCTTTTTCTTTAGAGACGATCGCATCTTCACGCTCATAATAAACGTAACCTTTTTTCTCTTCTCGGTCGCGTAAGTAAACTTTCATCGTTCCGTAATACAACTCATCATCGAGTACATTATCTTTCGGCGCAAATGTAAACGGATATTCTTTCGTCAGATCAAACTTCTCCGCATCTTCCATGACGAGATATGCCTCAATCGTCACACCCCGATGAGTTGTATAAGTCGTTTGAGCAATCGCTTGCTCTTTTAATTCTTCTGCGACGACGCCTTTTCCTTGTTTTTTCACAATCGATGCATTCATCTTAATCGCAATCGTTGTGCCTAACAATACGAGAATTACCGCCGTCAAAATCATTGCGATTTTCTTGTTCAACTTTGTGACTTCCTCTCAATTTCAAAATATATAAGTATCATATCAAACATGCTGTCATTTTCATATACTTTGTTTTCTTTCAAAAGAGGACTCCTTATATTCTTCAACCTTACCGAAAAGTCTAAAGCATTATAAAAATGTCTTTATTAGAATAATATGCGATTTAAAGCTTAATATTTTTGACTGAACACTTATTTTTATGATAAAATAGAGACGTTCGAATGAATCAAAGTCATTCGATCACTCACTACTCAATGAGAGGTACTGTCTGGGCGGCAGACCTCTCTTCTTTCATTCTTGAATGGGCTACTTTTCAAACAAATGATGAAGAAAAAAACAGACTCAAAATGAAAAAAAGGACTCCTTTTTAAAAGGGAGTCCTCTTTCACACGTTCATTTAGAAAATATACATAAGTACGCCTAACCAAATCGCAATAAGAACCAAAATACCAATAAATGCTAAACATCCTTTTTCTTTAAACAGTTTACCAATCATTGTCATGCTCCTTCACTTCATGCTACGTACAATTATATCATCTATTCTAGAAAAAAGTTGCTTTTTTTAGCAAATCGTCATACTTCTCTAGAGAAAGTTTGTCTGAATTGAGATAATTCACCTTTTTTTCATCGATTTCTACAATGATTCTTTCTTCGTATACAAATGTATTATTTTTCTATCATTTGGAAATCTTTCTTTTACTCTCTTTCACGCATCGTTAAACCACCATCTACATACAATGTTTGACCAGTCATCATTTGTGCATAATCACTCGCTAAAAAAAGAGTAGGCCCTGCAATATCTTCAGGAATCGTAAGTCGCCCGAGCGGAGTTTGTGCAATTAACCGATCTCTCACTTCTTTTTTTGTCGCTCGGCTCGAACTCGTCGGATAGACGAGACCAGGAGCAATCGCATTGACTGTTATTCCGTAACGACCAACGTCACGTGCAAGTTGTCGGGTATACGTAAGGAGGGCTCCTTTTGCCGTCGTATAATCACTGTAACTCACTGCAGGATGAGCGATTAAATTTGTCACGATATGAATCACACGTCCACTTCCTCTTCGTTGCATCAGTGGAAGTAACTGATGATTGAGTTCGACGACGGGACGAAATGAGCCGACGAGTTGACGGGCATAATCTTCCCACGCTAGTTTTGTTGCATGTGTCCTCTGTTCAGGATCAAACGTATACGGGGCAAATGCATTGTGTACAACGATATCGATGCCGCCATACTCCGAAGCAATAAGCGCGACGAGTCGCTTTCGGTCTTCTTCTTTTGTAATATCTG